>NZ_JAGFPF010000280.1:0-1968 GCF_025962695.1 Candidatus Symbiopectobacterium sp. NZEC135
TCACGATGGAACAAATGAAAAAAACATTTTCAATTAATTTTTTTTCGCAAATGTTTTTTACCCAATACATTACAAAAATGATGTTGCGACAGAAAAAGGGAAGTGTCATCAACGTTGCCAGTATTTCTGCTTTGGATGGCAACCCTGGACAGCTTTCTTATGCGGCGTCTAAAGCAGCGCTTATTGCAGCAACTAAAACACTTTCTGCTGAGCTGGCCCCCAAGGGCATTCGTGTTAATGCAGTGGCACCTGGAGTGATACAAACTGCAATGACCGCGAACTTGCCGCAGGAAGTGCTACGTCGTCAGATGGCACGTTGCGAGTTGAAGCGTCTTGGTTTACCCGAAGAGGTTGCCAATGCGATTCTTTATTTGGCGTCTGACGCATCCAGCTATATTACAGGGCAGGTGGTGCGTATTGACGGCGGTATCGGTTAAACATAAGGATCTCCTATGTTATTGCAAGGAAAGAATGTGCTGATTACTGGAACTCGGCGCGGGATGGGGCGTTCAATGGTTGCTGCTTTTGCTGCCAACGGGGCAAACATTTACGCCCATGCGCGGCAAGAAGACGCCACGTGGCTGGCCGAGTTGCAGGCTGTTGCAAAAGAACATCAGGTTGAGATCTGGCCGCTTTGTTTTGATATGACGGATTACGCAGCCATGAAACTGGCTATTAAGCGTATAATGGCGGATAAACGCCCTATTGATGCCGTTGTTAATAATGCAGGCATTACGGTGAATGCACTGTTTCAGATGACGAGCGACGAGGTGTTGAGAAAACAGTTTGAGGTCAATTTCTTTTCTGTTTTCCTGTTTACGCAATATATTGCCAAATTTATGACACGTCAGAAGCACGGTAGCATCATTAATATTTCCTCCACTGCTGGAGAAGATGGCAATCCGGGCAAATCAGCTTATGGCGCTTCCAAGGCCGCAGTAATTGCAATGACGAAATCCATTGCGGCTGAATTGGGTGAAATCGGCATCAGAGCTAACTGTATCGCACCGGGGATTACTGATACTGATATGCTGGATACCTTGCCGGCCCATATTCTGGAGGAAACTAAGAATACGGTGGATTTACGCCGGGCTGGATTACCGTCAGAAATTGCTGATACAGCCGTTTTCCTGGCGTCAGAGTTATCAAGTTATATTACCGGCCAAGTTATCCGTGTTGATGGAGGATTAAAATGAGCAGAAACATGCAATCACTGCTCGTGGCTGCACGTGATATTCGTAAAAATATATTACGGGTGGCATTTCACGCACCGAGTGATGGTGTACACATTTCACCAGCATTGTCACTTGTTGATATTTTGACGGCACTGTATGGCGCTAAGTTACGCTATGAGCCGCATGATATTACCAATGCTAATCGAGATACGTTTATCTTAAGCAAAGGGCATGGTGCATTAGGGCTGTACGCCGCACTGTGTGAGTTTGGTATTATTAGTCGTGAAACTCTCGACTCTTTCGAGATCAACGGCTCTCCTCTGCAAGTTCATCCGACACGATATCCGGAATTAGGTATTGATTTTTCCAGTGGCAGCCTGGCCCAGGGATTATCTTTTGGTATCGGCCTCACGCTCAGTCGTCGTTTGAAAAAACAGCCCTGGCAGACTTATATTCTGGTTGGTGATGGTGAATGTAACGAAGGTGCTATTTGGGAAGGTGCTTTCTTCGCAGCCCATCAGCGACTGGATTCTTTGACCGTGATTGTCGACTGCAATGGGCTGCAATCGGATGGCTTTACTCAGGACATTATAAATCTGAATCTTCCCGCTCTGTGGGCGGCGTGCGGCTGGGAAGTGGTTGAATGTGATGGCAACGATCTGAATGCACTGCTCGGTGCTTTAGATGCCCCCCATAATGGAAAACCGAAAGCGATTGTGGCACACACAGTTAAAGGAAAAGGCGTTTCCTTTATGGAAAACAATAAAGAATATCACCGGAATAGACTTTCAGA
>NZ_JAGFPF010000281.1:0-1967 GCF_025962695.1 Candidatus Symbiopectobacterium sp. NZEC135
ACCTAGATTTCAGCCGCATTTTGCGTGCCTTGCTGCGTCAAGATCCTGATGTTGTCATGATCGGCGAAATACGCGATAGCGAAACAGCAGAAATTGCCGTGAAGGCGGCACAAACCGGGCACCTGGTATTATCGACGCTACATACCAATTCCGCGATTGAAACCCTGACCCGGCTCGGGCATTTGGGCATTCCCGGCTATTTGCTCGCGGGGGCGCTGACGCTGCTCATTGCCCAACGTCTGGTACGGCGTCTCTGTCCGCACTGTAAAACACCCGCATCCCAGCCATTAATGTTCCCCGATACGCTATGGGCAGCCCCCGTTCCGCATTGGGAGGCGCAAGGCTGTGAACACTGCATGAACGGTTATTATGGACGAACCGCCCTCTACGAGCTGCTGCCACTCACCCCAGCGCTACGACACGCATTGAGTCGTGGGGCCAGCACGCAAGACCTCGCGGTACTGGCCAATGACACGGGCTATGACACGCTCTGGCTATCTGCCTTGCAAAGGGTTTCCCAAGGGGAGACATCCGCCGCCGAAATGTATCGCGTCATTGGCGCATCACCACACTCTCATTGAGCCTGAGGCCATGTCACAAAAACTCTATTCCTGGCTTGCCCTCACGTCACACGGCGAATTACAGCGCGGGGAAAGCATCGGCAATGCGCGTCAGCACGTTTATCTCCGTCTGGCTCAGAAGGGATTCCAGCCGTTACGTTTACGCTACCGGCAGACCCTCACGCAACGGTACTGGAAAGCGGCGGCACGCATCGTCTTGTTTAAACAGGTTGCCGCATTGCTACAGGCTGGCCTGCCGCTGCTGAATGCACTGCGACTGCTCGCCGAACAGCATGAACTGCCGGGATGGCGATGCCTGATTAACACATTGGCCGATGACATTGCCGAGGGCGAATCCTTTTCTGACGCCCTGCGCCACCACCCACAGGTGTTTCCCACGCTTTATCCCACGCTGGTTGCCGTCGGGGAGATGACCGGTAAACTGGATGTGTGTTGCCAACAGCTAGCGATGCAGCAAGAGCAGCAGCTTCAACTGCAAAAGAAAGTGAAACAAGCGCTGCGCTATCCCGGTTTTGTTCTGGGTGTTAGCGTTACGGTGAGTATCATCATGCTGGTATGGGTATTACCCGAATTTGCCAGCTTGTACGAGACATTTGAGGCACCGCTACCGCCGCTGACGCAGCACGTTCTGGCACTGGCGGATGTGGTTGCACATCACGCCCTGCTGTTACTGATACTGCCGGTGAGCATCGTACTGGGGTATCCGGTGTGCCGCGCGCGCTCCATGGCACTACGCCGGCTGGAAGAACGTTTTTTGCTGAAAATCCCGCTACTCGGCGCACTGATGCGAGGAGAGGCATTGAGCTACCTTTTCACGCTGCTCGCGTTGACGCAACGCGCTGGGCTTACGCTGCCTGCCGGTCTGACCGCTGCCGCCACCCTTCCCTATTTTGCCTACCAGGAAGCACTACAGCCGATTCTGCGCAATATAGAACAGGGAGACTCACTGCAACAGGCGATGACACCGTATAGCGGGTTATTCCCGCCCCCTTGCACGCAACTGATTCGCGTAGGAGAAGAAACCGGCGCGCTGGACAACATGTTTAGCCAATTAGCGCACTGGCACCAACAGCAAACGGCACAGCGCGCTGAAACGCTAACCCACACGCTGGAACCGCTGCTGATCGTAGTGGTGGGGGGCATTATTGGTACGCTGGTCATCGCCATGTATCTGCCCATCTTCCAATTCGGCAATCTGATGGCGAATGCATAACGCCTTCGCCATCTTCGTGCCGTCTGCTGCCGGGCGTGCTCGCGCTAGGCGTTGCCGTTGTAAATGCGGTTTTCCTGTTCCGCCACACGAATAAACGTGGTGCGTTTGGTGAGTTCTTTCAGGCGAGAAGCCCCAACGTAAGTGCATGCCGAGCGCAAACCGCCCAGAATATC
>NZ_JAGFPF010000282.1:0-1946 GCF_025962695.1 Candidatus Symbiopectobacterium sp. NZEC135
CGCCTTGGCAAGCCGTTAACGTGATAGTGGTGCCATCAATCACCAACGCATCATTGGCGCTGGCACGGTTTACCGTGAAGGTCAATTCTGAGAGCGCCGCGCCCGCTTTGCCAAGTCGTACATCCACATTATCGAACAGATCGACTGCTGCGGGTAGGCCGCTGGTAGAGATGATGGCGGTGGTCTGCTTGCCTTCCGCACTCAGCGTGGGTTCAACCGGCGAGTCGGTTAACAGCAGTGCCACGGCGGTTGTGGCGGATTTGCCGCCGCTATCGCGCACGGCGATGTTCAGATCAACCCGCGCTGGTGCTTCGGTGCCGGTGTTACGGTAGGTGACCTGCTGCAATACCTGATTGGCGGTGGCTTTATCCACATCACGGCTAAAGGTGATGGTCAGTACGCCATCCTGCGTCGCGAAGGTGGCAATGGTCGCCTTGCCCTTCATGATCGTGCAACCCGGAACCATTTTTAAAGCTGAATTGATCGTCCGCCGAGGCACCGCTGGCGCGATTTATGGTCAGCGTCGTGCCTTTGTAATCCGTGATTTGATCCGCATCGACATCGGAGAAGTGTAATCCTTGCGCGAAGGGGGTTGAGCCATCGGCGGTGTAGGTTGCATTTGGTAAAGCCGAAAGTATCGCCAGTCCGGTGCCGCCGGAACTGCGTCCGCTATAAAGGTTGAGCCCATCTGCGCTGACCGCAATGTGGTTGGTGCGTGCGCCGGTATTGAGCGCGCTGACAAACGTCAGCGCACCGGTAATGGCATCGCGACTGAACACCAGTACTGAGCCACCGTTCATACCGGCATAAAGTGCCGTACCATCCTGTGAGATAACCAGTTCGCGCACCGAAAGCGCATTGGCAGGGGTATAGCCCTTGCTATAGAGATCCACCGTGCCGGCATAGGTCAAACTGCCATCGCTGGCGTTGCGGCTGAAAATAGACAGCGTAGCCTGCTGCCCGGAACCGACATAAACAAAATTACCGTCGGGGGAGAGGGTAATGTCTTGCATATTAGCCAAATAGCGATTATCGCTGGGGCGCGCTGCGCTGTTGGGATCGGCGCTAATGCTGGCATCATTGATCAGGCCGACGTAAGTCAGTTTGCCGGTCTGCGTATCGCGAGACAGCACAGTGATCATGCTGTTGCTGCTGTTGGCAACGTAAACCGATTTGCCATCGCCGGAGATAACCATGCCGCTTGGCGCATTCATGCCGAGCGTTGCAGAACCCCCTTGATACTCGCCTAAATAGGTGAGGGCACCGGTATCCGGATCGCGAGAGAATTGGGCTAACACCGATTTGCCGGTGGTGCCATCCACCGTCGTCAGGCCGTTGATGGTATAGAGCGATTTACCATCCGCTGAAATCACGATTTCGGTGATCTGTGCATCCAGCCCTGTTGCACCGTCCCCCCCTTGGGTGGCGACGATGCCCGCATAGGTGTATTGGCCGCTGGTGGCATCGTAGGTGAAGCGCACCAGTGAGTAGGTCGTTGCATCGCCGCTGTGCCCGGCGACGTACAGATCGTTGCCATGCATGGTCATCGTGGTGATACCGCTAAGGCCGTTGGCTTCGATCGCCGTGGTCTCCGGATTGTCGCTCTCACCCTGAATAAAGGTTTGCACCAGGGTTAATTCACCGGTTGTGCTGTCACGGCTATAGATGCGCAGCGTGCTGTTGCCACCCGCATTGGCTCCGTCGCTGCCGCTGACCAGCAGCGTTTTGCCATCCGCCGACACGGTGATAGCGGTGACGTATTCACCGTATCCGCTTAGGGTGCCGTTGTTGTAATAGAGCGTGGCGTCGGGGTTGGTGATGCTGTTTTGCCAACCGGGAGGATTATTGATGGCTAACGCGATGGTGGCGGCGATCGCCAGATCGCCAGTATCGTTACCCTCACCTTCGGTGCCCCCGTTATCGCGCAGGCTGGTCAGCGTGATGGT
>NZ_JAGFPF010000283.1:0-1950 GCF_025962695.1 Candidatus Symbiopectobacterium sp. NZEC135
CTCCAGCCTGGCAACGATTTTTGGTACCAATAAATTGGCAGTACTACTCGGGAACACATTTTCTATCTCTGGGTATCTCCGCCGGGTAAAGATTATATGGAGACTCATTATCCCAACAATGGGTGCCGCGTTTATTTTTTCATTCGCTGGAGCATACACTGTCTCTCTTATACCAAGAGAGTTTATGGAGTATCTGATTTTTGTAATTCTTATTGTTATGGCAGTCTATACCTTCATAAAAAAGGATCTGGGACGGCTACATGCTGATATCAGTATTGGTCTGAAAGAGATACTGTTGGGGATAGTGTTAGGCGCTTTTATCGGATTTTATGATGGCATCTTTGGCGCAGGCAGTGGAAGTCTATTATTGTTTGCTTTTGTTAAATGTTTTGGCTTTGATTTTCTGAATGCATCTGCATCAGCCAAATTAATAAATCTTGGGACTTTTACTGCCGCACTGTGTTTTTTTGTACCGTCAGGGAATGTATTGTGGGTAATAGGAGGTGTAGTCGGTATTTGTAATGTTGCAGGGGCTGTTACAGGTGTATTTTTAGCCTTGCGATATGGTAGTGGATTTATCAGGGTCTTCTTTCTTATACTATTACTGTTTGTCATCGGACGGATGGGGATTTCCATTCTCTGCATCAGTCTGAAAGCAAGTTCCAGACTGTATGTTTTTTTGATTAAACGGTATAATGGATATGAAAAATCAGCCGTCTTCAGTACAATGTCTTCTATAGAAAATTCTGTATCAGTAGTGTTTTTCCTGAATTTTTTTATCGTGCGCCATTCGTCATCTCAATCCGAGCTTAAATAACCGACTCATCACGCTGGGTCTCAGGCTGATAAAAATAAATCGTCCTGTTTAACGATTGGGGTGAAAAAATTTCTGCCTAACGATTAAGTAGTTCTATACGACGAGGAGTGTTTCGTACTTTTTTTCGGTTATCCCTGCATAAACGCATGCTCATATTTTTAATTTCCTGATGGTTAAATTAGTTATGGTTTTAGACAAATGATTAGTATTTTTTCGATGTACTTTACAATGAATAGTTTCGCTGTAATCAAACTACCTGCTTAGCACAAGAACGTCCGCTCATAGCTGCTGAAAGCAGCTAAATGCTAATCGCAAACATTAGCGCTCTGGCAGTTTTAAAGATGCGCTGTAGCGATCTTTGGTGATAGCGCCACCACTTTGGCTTGTCGTTAGGCTATGATGAATGTTTACATTTTTCTTAGGAAGCATAGATGGATATCACTATCTGCAAACCATACGAATATGATGATTTGGCTGATATTTTTATCGAAATGGAAACCTACTATAACCAAAAACTTTGCCTGTCCAGGAGTGACATGTCCGCTTATCTGAAGGATAAGGTCTTTGCAGTTGGCTCCAGTACTGAAGTTCATAAAGTGGTTTGTGATGGCGTCATCGCTGCGTTTTCATGTGTTTCAGTGATGTACCCCTCGCCACGTTTCAGTGGGCAAATGTTTATCAAAGAGCTGTTTGTTTCTGCTCCTTTCAGAAGGGCAGGAATTGGCAGAAAGCTGATGGGTTTTATCGCAAGCCGTGCTCAAGAGCAGGGGTGCTTTCAACTCGATTGGTTATCGGTGGCAGCAGATCCATTGGCGCAAAAGTTTTATGAGTCTCTCGGTGCTCAGGTTATCAAGAGCGTTAACTACCATCGAGTTTTTGGTCAAACTTTAGATGAGCTTGCCGGTGGTGTCGACTGAAGTATTCAAGCAAAGCCACTCCTTGTTGATAAACACACCAAAATAATAAGCCCGCTTTACGCTCTTGAGGGGCAACCATACTGAGGGGCTATGCTAAAAGAACTCATAAACGCCTGCCTCCCAGTATCCTTTACCGGCACGGGTACGCTTTTTCCAGCCCAATGATATCAATTCATTAGCAATAAGACGGTTCATAATTCCGTGCCCTATCAGCAG
>NZ_JAGFPF010000284.1:0-1948 GCF_025962695.1 Candidatus Symbiopectobacterium sp. NZEC135
ATGCGAGCGAGCGCGCAGAACCAATTTGTATCGACGGTGGCATAGCGTATTAAGCGGTTAGAATTACACGCTAAGCGGTTGGGGAGAAAAACAGCGTCAGGCACGCAGCGTCACATTCAGTGTACCGGCGGCAGCGCTTTTACCTGCAAGGCACGAATTTCAATCGTTCTGCGGTATTCCTCGAGCGGCATATGACTGCCAATGCCCAGCGAGGCAAATCTCGGTTTTTGCTGGAGCACCCGGGAGAAAATTAACCTGCCATACCTTTTGATATCGACCCGCCAACCGCTTTCATGCTGGCGGACCACCACATCCATGTTGATGAAGCGCATCACATCCAGCGGCAATGTGGTATCGGTTAATCGAACCTTTTCGCCCCCCTCATGGGTATCCACAAAGTACACGTTATTCACTCTGCCGAGTGCCAGCGAAGTATGACCTTCCCCATCGGTTAAGGTAAAAAAGTGGATTTCCGGGTAATAGGCATTTACGCGTATAGAGAAATGCACCCTGGCGTTGTGGGCAGGCATTTTACGTTTCAGAAACAGGTTTAGCGCATTGCAGCTATCACTCACCTTGGGAATATCCAATATCAGGCTATTGATACCGTTAACCGACTCAAAATAGGCCAGCAGGCAGGCATGCAACTGACGGTAGGTAGCGGGCTGCATGCCGCCGCCGTGCATATCGCTGACCAGTTTGAATCCGCGCAGCCCGGCAGGGGAAAGCGTTTTCAGGTTGATTTCATGGCAGGATTTTATCGCAGCGTGAGGGGCTAAAGGGATAGCCCGTTCACGCCGGTGCACCTCTCGGGTCGCTTCGGGTTGTTGCGTGGAAGCACCTCCACGCGTAAGGCAGGCATGATAGATAAGCTTAGCGCCTCCCAGTAATACCGTACTTACTGCGCTGCCAACCGCACCGATAATCACGTTGTTGCGCACCGCTGCACGCCGAGTAGACAGCGCCGTTGTGACAACCGCCCCCGCCACCACAGGAAGAACAGCCTCACTGTTGGCAATTTTCACCGCAGATGAGCGCAGGGGAAGGCTTTCCAGTCGAAGATGGGCGATTTTATCCGCATTTTGCGCCATGCACGAAAGCTGATGCCAGTAAGCATCAATCCGGATTAACAGATTGGCAAAAAAGACCGGGACGCGCAGCAGACTGCGCTGAGGCGACGGTTCTTGTATCATCCAAAATCGGGTGGAAATTGCCAAAAGCCCAAGCGCCAGGTAAATGGCATGAGAAGCAGGATTATGATCGTGAGACAGAAACTGGGAAAAATAAGATATTCCGGTGTAGTCGAGCAGCGTTTGCTTAATGAAATCAGCCAAATGGGCAATCACATTCCCTTCACTGAGCATATCAACCGCGACCATCCCCAGCGTATTGAGCAATGCCAGATCGATATCCCTTTTCTCGGTGACCGAAATATACAGGCTGTGGGCTACTGCGATAACCCCGAGCGGCAAGCCGGGCAATAGTCGCGCCAATCCCGTAGCAATAAGCGCATTCTGCTGGATCATCTTTTTGATAGCGCGCCGACAGTCTTCGGTAAAGGGCACCAGATGCTCCGCTTTTTGTGCCGGTGGGCGTGTATCCGGCAGCGATCCATCGCGCGCATCGAACCAGATGTCCTCAACGCACCGTTGCTCCCATGCATCAAACCATAACTCGTGATGACCTGCATCGGCAGGCGCTGGCAAGGGCGCATTGGCACAAGAGCGAGCAGAACATGAAGCCGCATGCATAGATTAAATCCTTTTTAAACTATTCATACATTGCTATGAGACGGAGCGAGAGACATTGCCGTTTTGCTGCAATTTTACGGTCTTCCCACCGGTATCAGATTGCAGAAAAGCGGCATAACAACAGGGTGTGATGAGGTTTGGTTAAGATGCGCTACGCGTCCGCGCCAGCACGGCAAGGCGCCCACCAAACACATTGA
>NZ_JAGFPF010000285.1:0-1923 GCF_025962695.1 Candidatus Symbiopectobacterium sp. NZEC135
GTCGTGCTGGAAGCGCACCACATTGCGCAGCAGGGTGCGCCCGAGCGCCCGGTGCAGGAGAGCCAAAACGTTGCACCAACGCCCAACTTACGCCATGCCACGGAGGATTTTCAGCGCAACGTGATTAGCCAGGCGTTAGCCCAGAACGGACACAACTGGGCAGCCAGCGCCAGAGCGCTTGACATGGATGTTGCCAATCTTCATCGGTTGGCGAAACGCCTGGGGATCAAACCGTAATTCTGCACGGCCAGCGCCCTAACGCAGGGCGCTGCTTGATAATGCTGTGAGTAAAAGGAAAGCGTTATTTGTTGTTACGCACCATTATTTATTACACTGAAATAAAAACACCCGATTTAATTATTTATAACAACGACAGCCTCACACTGTCTCTTCTTTTATCATTCTCGATAAATTTGAAAAAAATGAGCACGCAAGATATCATTAAATAACATGTCCACCAGGATAAGAGTCTGCCTTTGAATATCAAACAACTGCGCTATTTTTGTAAAGTGGTTGAAACGGGAAGCGCCAGTCAAGCAGCAAAAATGCTCGATCTGGCACCTGCTGCAATCAGCATGCAAATTTCGTCACTTGAAAAAGAGCTTAACGGTGAGTTATTCAATCGTAGTTCTCGTCCAATGACCTTAACCCGTCTCGGGGAATTTATCTATCAACGAGCACCCGAGATCATCTTTAATATCGAGAAGCTTGAAAAAGATGCATGGCAATACGTTAACAGCAAATCGATTACGTTAACACTTGGGTTCGTTCGCTCCGTGATGTTTAACCTGATTCCAGAAACGATAAAATACTTCGCTGACACACACGGGCATATCGAAATAAATTTGAAAGAAGTGCTTTCCGAGTATCAGCCTGAGTTGCTATTGAACCATGAGCTTGATATCGGCTTCACACGAGAAATGGATAACGATAATTTTATTGGTCATGAACTCAATCATGAACTGATACTGATTGATCCGCTTATCGCTGCGATTCCTAAAAATCATTATTTAAGCAAGAAAAAATATATTACGCTGCGTGATTTTTGCAACTCCCCCTTTATCATTTTCCCCAGCGATCCCAAAAGCGGTTACTCATTGCGCGTATTTGAAAAATTTGATGAATACGGTATTCGCCCAGCCGTTTCACATCGCGTTGTTGAAATTCACACAGCATTGGCATTGGTGGGAGCCGGATTAGGCGTAACACTGGTGGGAAAAACCACCATTCCCAATAACCGGCAAGATATCATCTTCCTGCCAATTGAGGATTTTCGCTGCCTCAGCTATATCTACGCAGTTTATAACCCAAAAAACACCAACCCGAATATCCATGCCTTTATTGATACCATGAAAAAGATCGCTGAATAATAGGGTGAAAAAAGGGAAGCATACATTCCGCTTCCCCGGTACTGACGTTTATTATCTCAACCGCAAGGGTTAGGCGTCACAGTTTTCCATCGGTTCATCAATGGTTACCACGACTAAAAAGGTGAGTAGTGAAATGCCCGCCATAAACAGAAACACAGTATTCCAACCATAATGGTCAAGAATCAATCCGGCAATAAAGGGCGTCGCCGCACCGCCTAATTGCCCCCCCATGTTAACAATGGCATTGGACCATGTAGGCAGAGAAGCCAATGCTCAGCAACAAACCGGTCATAAACAACAGTAATGCACACAATACTGGATTAGCCGGCATATACAGCAGGCACAGCATCATTACCGATGTCGAAACGGCCGAGAGCAACATGCCCGGCTTTCTGCGTTTATCCAGCAGCGTATCAGAGAGGATACCGCCCAGCAGATTACCCAGCACCGCACCGACCCAAGGTGCCGCAGAGACAAACCCCATACCAACCACAGAAAGGTTTTTTTCCGACAACAGATAGGTAGGGATCCAGGCCAGCAATAGGCTGGAAAT
>NZ_JAGFPF010000286.1:0-1921 GCF_025962695.1 Candidatus Symbiopectobacterium sp. NZEC135
TGGGGCTGCATTCGCCCGCCTCGGCCATTTTGTCAGCGGTGATTTTTAACGCCTTGATTATCGTACTGCTGATTCCACTGGCATTGAAAGGGGTGAGCTACCGCCCGATGCCGGCGGCTGCGCTGCTGCGCCGCAACCTGTGGATTTACGGCGTGGGGGGGCTGGTGGTGCCATTTATTGGCATCAAAGCCATTGATCTGATACTGACCGCGCTGGGTTGGGTTTAAGGAGAATATCAATGAACCTGTTACGTCCCGCACTTTCGCTTTTTATCCTGCTGACACTGATTGTCGGGGCGGTCTATCCGTTACTGACAACCGGATTGGCGCAGTGGTGGTTTCCCGTACAGGCTAACGGCTCGCTGGTGATGCTGGAAGGCAAGGTACGCGGTTCGGCCCTGATCGGTCAGTCCTTTACCCGCCCGGATTATTTTCAGGGGCGGCCCTCGGCGACGGCCGACTCGCCCTATAATGCGCTGGCCTCCTCTGGCAGTAATCTGGCGCCCAGCAATCCGGCACTGGATGAAGCTATAACGCAGCGCGTTGCCGAATGGCGTAAGGTGAATCCCCAGGCCAATGCGTTCGTCCCGGTGGAGCTGGTGACGGCCTCTGCCAGCGGATTGGATCCGCACATTTCTCCGGCAGCGGCGGCGTGGCAGATTCCGCGCGTGGCACAAGCACGCCATCTGCCAGAAGCAACGTTGCGCCAGTTGGTGCTGGCGAACACGCGCCGTCCGCTGCTGCCGTTTATCGGGGAGCCGGTGGTCAATGTGCTGGCGTTGAACATGGCGTTGGATGCCGTGCCGAAACCGTAAGGCTTCGCTATCCTGAACGAAGGATGACTTGAAAGGTATTGTGATGACGGAAGAACCCCTGCGTCCCGATCCGGATGCGCTGCTGGCTCAGTCGGACCGTGAAGGGCGCGGCAAACTGAAAATCTATTTCGGTGCCTGTGCGGGCGTCGGGAAAACCTGGGCCATGCTGCAAGAGGCGCGACGATTGCGCGCGCAGGGGTTGGATGTGCTGGTAGGCGTGGTGGAAACCCATGGTCGACAGGAGACCGCCACGCTGCTGGACGGGTTGGAAACCCTTGCCCGACGTGCCACGGGGCGACATCGTCATCTGGAGTTCAATCTGGATGCCGCCCTGGCGCGGCGTCCAGCCGTTATTCTGATGGATGAGCTGGCGCATTCCAACGCACCGGGGTCGCGCCATCCCAAGCGCTGGCAGGATATCGATGAGCTGCTGGACGCTGGCATTGATGTGCTGACCACGGTGAACGTGCAGCATCTGGAAAGCCTCAACGATGTGGTCAGCGGCTTTTTGTGACTCGGCCACCGAAGTGGTGCTGGTGGATTTGCCGCCGGACGATCTGCGGCAACGGTTGAAAGAGGGCAAGGTGTACGTCGGCGATCGTGCCGAGCGCGCCATCGAGAACTTTTTTCGTAAGAGCAATCTGTTTGCGCTGCGGGAACTGGCGTTGCGCCGCACGGCGGATCGCGTCGACGATCAGATGCGCGCCTGGCGCGATGCCAGTGGACGAGAGGAACGCGTCTGGCACACCCGCGATGCGATCCTGCTGTGCATTGGCGCTAACACCGGCAGTGAGAAACTGGTGCGCATTGCCGCCCGACTGGCCGCCAAGCTCGGCAGCGAATGGCATGCGGTAACGGTGGAGACGCCAACGCTGCATCGGCAGGGCGAAGCGCGTCGGCGTGGCATTCTGCGTACCTTGCAGTTGGCGCAAAAGCTGGGTGCCGTTACTGCCACCCTGTCGGAGCCGGATGAAGCGAAAGCGGTGCTGCGCTACGCGCGCGAGCACAATCTCGGCAAGATCATTGTGGGGAGGCCACCGCAGCGACGTTGGGCGTTGCCTAATCGCTTTGCGCGACGGCTAAGCCGCCTTGGGCCGGGGCTCGACT
>NZ_JAGFPF010000287.1:0-1926 GCF_025962695.1 Candidatus Symbiopectobacterium sp. NZEC135
CCATTGCGTTACGTCCGCCTGGATACGCCTTGCACATCGCTTTGATGGTTTCTTTGATGTCGGCCATACCTACCTTTCCCCCTTTCTTCTGGTAGTTACGCTAACTGGCTGGGTTGTGTACCCTGCCCTCGATCTGTACTGCGCAGGTACGCCCAATCAACATCAGGGCGAAGTTCTTCGCAGGTAACAGCACCGCTCGTTGCTTTCTCGATCTCGGGGCAGCGTTCAGCGGGGATTGGCCGGATTCCGTTAGCCCACTGGGAAATCAGCACTGATGGAACGTTTAACTCACGTCCCAGCCGAGCTGCTCGCCCGCGAAGCATGTTTGTGTATGTTTTAAGGTTCATTCAAGTGGCGATCCTATGTGCTATTCACACACAAATAATAGCGTGACGCTAATGCATGTCAATAGCGTTTCACGTCTTCCCATACTTAGCGAAGTGCTATTCAATAACGTTATTCAAACCAAAGAGCTTATGAAGACATGCAGACGATTGAAGAAATAAGGCGAGAGTGGCTGCTTGAACTAATCAACCAGCATAAAACTATTGCCGGTCTCAATGTCGCTCTTGGTAGAGCAAGGACAGATGCAACACTGTCACAGATAAAAAATCAGGCTATGGACAGCAAAAGTGGCAATCCGAGAAATATGGGATCGCCTCTTGCCAGAGAAATCGAAGAAAAATTGGGACTGGAAATAGGTACGCTAGACCATCCGATTAATGATGTCGATTCACACCCATGGAATGACTACCAAGCAGCAGATGAGGCGATCAAGCTTATTGTTGACTTCATTCTATCCAAAGATACTTCAACGCCACCGGATTGGGCGGACAAGGATGCTCGCGCTTACTTAGATGCAATAGAATTAAGGGTGAGGAAGTGGATAGATAAAGGAAAGAGTTCAGACCATTCGGAGAAAGCAAGGGCTTAGGCTTGTGTGGTCTGATGGAAAGTTTTGCGACAAGTAACAGCAGGAAATCAAAATGTCAGTTGAAGCGAAACAAGCCAGAATTGCATATTTCTATGCGTCCAGCTCCCAAGTTTCTTATCCTGAGATTCCTTCATTGCCGCCTGATGGGGCTTTGATATGCCTTGATAGTGATAAGTTTCCAAATGAAATGTCTTTCGTGCTAAATGTTGCTGTCGTGAACCTCCCAAGAGGAGCGCCATACTCATTTTATATAACAGTACTTTATAATGGATTGGATATTTCAAGCGGCGAGACAAAATCAAGCCCTCTACGTCATAAAGGCTACCTTTCGCGCAATGGTGATTATTGCGTACAGCATTCATTTATAGAAACCTATACAATCGAGCAGCCTGGTTGCTATACATTTAAAATATTTCTTTATGATCATAATATTGACTCAGCACCAACAGACGACGCTGGGCTCATTCATCAATCTGAGTGCTCTATTGCCATTGCCAAGGAATGGAGATAAAAATGGGAACAGTTCATAATTTCCCTGGCAATACACACACGCCCACATCCAGTGTTCAACTAGATGACATTCTTAAAAATGGCGGCGGTAATGATGGAGGCGATGGTATGTTAGAGAGGGTTAAAAACCTTGAAAATAAGGTCTCTACACTCAGTACAGACGTGGCGGTCATCAAGGCGACGATGTGCACAAAAGAAGACTTACACAAAGAACTAAACGGTCAAACATGGAAGATCGTAATAGCATTGATTGTCACAGTTCTCATCGCATTGCTATCAAAATACTTTCTCAAATAACAATTCCTAAACTGTCTCATCCCGCTGCGGCGGGTTTTTTTTCGTCCCAAGATAAAAACAATAGCGCCACGCTATTGACTAATGATTAGCGTAGCGCTATCTTTCAACACACCAACAGCGAACAGGCAGGACGCCCACGAACGTAGCCGCCCGTGGCGTAGAAGAACGGGATGATTCGCTGGTAA
>NZ_JAGFPF010000288.1:0-1912 GCF_025962695.1 Candidatus Symbiopectobacterium sp. NZEC135
ATCGCCGGCCTTTTACGGTGCATTGCAGGCCATTGAACGTTTCAAGCTTAAAGCGATTGCGATAGCCACCGATCCGCAACACGGAATAGACCTTGATGCGCTGCATCAGGCGTTGAATGACTATCCAATAAAAGCCTGTTGGCTGATGACCAATTTTCATAATCCGCTCGGCTGCACGCTATCATGGGATAATAAACAGCGGCTAGTGGCGATGTTAGAAAAATACGGTGTGGGATTGGTTGAAGATGATGTTTACGGTGAACTGTACGCTGGATTACAACGGCCGTTACCCGCGAAGGCATTAGACAAAAAAGGCATGGTCCTGCACTGCTCTTCATTCTCCAAAAATCTGATGGCGGGATTCCGCATCGGTTGGGTGGCGGCCGGCCATCATGCCAAGAATATCCAGCGCTTACAGCTGATGAGCACGCTCTCTGCCAGTGCCCCCATGCAGTTGGCTATCGCGGAATACCTTGCGACAAGCAGTTATGACAGCCACTTGCGTCGTCTTCGCAAGGCATTGGAACAACGTAAATATGCTGCGCTCCAATCGCTCCAACGGCATCTCCCTTACGACGTTAACCTTTATCCTTCGCGCGGTGGTTATTTCCTGTGGTTAGAATTGCCCCCAGGCCTCAGCAGTACTGCGCTTTACTGGCAAGCGTTAGAGAAAGGGATCAGCATCGCGCCCGGAAAAATGTTCACAGCGGGTGACAAATACGATCGCCATTTCCGCTTGAATGTATCCTATGAGTGGGATGAGCGCTGCGAGCAAAGTGTAAAGGTATTAGCGGCACTCATTCAGCAACAAATAAAGGCTATGCACAAGACGAAAATATAGACCGCCATAGGTAATGCTATAAATCTGCTCGCAGCGCTGTGATACTAAATAGCGATTGAGCAGATTTACCTTACCAATAAGCATAACAATGAGATTATTTCATCAGCCACACCAGGTGTCGCTGCCTGATATTCTCATCGGGTGCCGTTCTCCCCGTCTTGATGCTCTACCGCCAGCGCAGTAATCAGCGAGAACGCACAGGCTAGCATCGTGCCAAGTATCCAGGCGAAGTACCACATACTTACTCTCCTTAACATGTTAGTAAGCGGAATGCTTATTCTCTTCCATATAACGCGCATCAATCCGCCCGAACATCTTGTAATATCATCCAGGCCAATATTGTCATAACCTGAAGCGTCAGTTGACTCGACGTGGCATCCCAAATCGTCAGGCTGACGTTAGGGGCAAGACTGGAAGGCATCACGAAGGGAAATAACGTGATTCCTGCCGTCAGGATCACACTGACAATCGTTAATGACGAGGTGAGAAAACCCCAGCCACAGCGGTTTGCACGTGACAACAGCATAGTGAACCAGGGCAGAATCACACCCAGCGCCGGGATCGACCACAGCGCAGGATACGCGGTAAAGTTGGTTAACCAGGCGCCGGCTTGCTGAATCACCACTTTTCGCAACGGATCGGAAGGGGCGGTTTTGTCCAACGTTGAGGTAATAACGTAGCCATCAATGCCCATGATGACCCAAAGACCAGCCACTAAGAATGCGACGCTGGTCAGCACGCTGACGGCCTGCGCGGTTTTTTGTGCACGGACCTGAAGGGTCTGCGTGGTACGCATTTGC
This sequence comes from Candidatus Symbiopectobacterium sp. NZEC135, assembly GCF_025962695.1. Classification (NCBI taxonomy): domain Bacteria; kingdom Pseudomonadati; phylum Pseudomonadota; class Gammaproteobacteria; order Enterobacterales; family Enterobacteriaceae; genus Symbiopectobacterium; species Candidatus Symbiopectobacterium sp. NZEC135. Next base: position 1,642 of record NZ_JAGFPF010000288.1, read on the forward strand.
AGATAAATCGCACCGTGAGTGATAAGCATCGCTACACTCACCAACCCGGCCAGCAGCCCAAAGGGGTTAAGCAGACCGAAAAAGCCGCCGTGATAAGTAAGCCGTAAATAGTTATCCACGTTCAACGGTACACCCTGTAGCAGATTGCCAAAAGCGATACCGAACACCAGCGCAGGCACGAAGCTGCCAATAAAAATGCCCCAGTCCCACATCCCACGCCAGCGCGCATTTTCCAGCTTGGAGCGGTAATCAAAACCAATCGGGCGGAAGA
>NZ_JAGFPF010000289.1:0-1919 GCF_025962695.1 Candidatus Symbiopectobacterium sp. NZEC135
TGTTTCTGCTGCCTTTAAATGAGAGGTGACAATGAATAGTAATATGCAGGAAAACATTATCCTACCTAATATGCTGATAACGTTACTCGATCAGCATAATGATGCTTATTTTATCAAGGGGATGGATTCTAGGTTTATTTATGCAAATTTATCGGTTGCGAAAAAAGTGGGCGTGCACTCACCGAGTGATTTAATTGATAAGACAGAAGATAATATTCAGTCACGTTTAACTGAAGATTTGAGTATTGTAAAAGAGTGGCAGTGGCAAGATAATTATGTGATTACTTCCAGAAGAAAACTTGTTACATTAGAGGTCAATCCAAAAGCGGTGGATTGTCCTTATATTGTTAGGAAATTCCCCTTTTACAATGAGAATAACCAGTGCATTGGTGTGTTAACTAATTGTCGGACATTGGAAACATTTTCTCCTAGTGAATTTATTAACGGTCAGCGTCCCGGTTCTTTTCTTTTAACTAAACCCAATGATTTTTTCACTGAAAATGAATGTGAGATAATATTCTTAAATCTTCAAGGGCGAACGTCAGAAAGCATTGCTAACCGACTTTCATGCTCGATATCTTTTGTGGAAATTGTTTTGCAAAAAATATACCTCAGAGCAAATGTAACACATTTCGATGATTTTACTGCTTTTTGCCACCATCGCAATTACCATAGATATCTTCCGAAGCGGTTTGTTGAAAGCAATAGCATCCTATTTGATGATAATATTAATTCTGTTGTTTGATTTTTATTTGAGTAAATATTGACGAATTTATCAGTTTAAAAGGAGGTGTTTTATGAGTGATGATATTCACGATGACGATTATCTTCCACGAGTATTGGTAAATGTGTTGGACCAGCATCATGACCCCTATTGTATTAAGGGGTTAGACTCTAGATATATTTACGCCAATCTTTCATTGGCAAAACTTATAGGAGTTAGAACACCAAATGATTTCTTACACAAAACTGAGTTTGAGTTTAATTCGAGGTTGACAGAAAATGAAGATGTAGTAAAAGAATGGCAATATCAAGATAAATTAGTGAGTGACTCTAAAAATACATTAAGTACTTTAGAGGTTCATCCAGATGCTGTTGATTATCCCTATATTGTTAGAAAAATACCCTTTTATGATAAAAATAATCAATGTGTCGGTATAGTGACCTATGGTAAGACGCTACAAACCTTCACTCCCAATGATTTTGTCAACGGACGATGCCCCGGATCTTTATTACTCAATCGGCCAGATGGTTTTTTTACGGAAAAAGAGTGTGAAATTATTTTCTTAAAACTGCAAGGCCGAACCTGTAAAGCTATAGGCGATATATTATTCCTTTCACCTCGTACCATTGAAAGTGCCCTGCAAAGACTTTACACCAAAGTCGGTGTATCTCATTTTGATGATTTTGCTGAGTTTTGTCACAACAAAAATTACCATCGTTACCTTCCGCGGCGATTTCTTGAATGCAAACGTGCGATGTTTGAAAATAATTACGATTTGGACGAGTGGTGATGTGTCTTATAACTTACGCTCATTCAGCCGTTAAAATAACAAAGGCCGCTCAGCGGCCTTTGTTATTTATTTCGGGTTACCCGCCAGCGTTTCAAACTGATATCCGTAAATATCACCTTGTGCCACAAAGGTGAGGCGGTTTGTGATGCATTCCGGTGCGTCTTCTGCGTGGTGGGAAACAAACAGCAACTGCGTTTCGCCTTCGCCGATCAACACATCCAGCCAGCGCCGCACCAACTGCCGGTTGAGCGGATCTAACCCTTGTAACGGTTCGTCAAGAATCAACAGTGCCGGGTGTTTCACCAGCGCGCGCGCAATCAGTACCAGACGCTGCTGCCCCCATGACAATGCGTGGAACGGGGAGTCCGCTTGTGCTGCCAGCCCCAGCAGTTCGAGCCATTGCTG
>NZ_JAGFPF010000028.1:0-53320 GCF_025962695.1 Candidatus Symbiopectobacterium sp. NZEC135
GGGCTGGCTGCCATACGTTGGGCGGCACATAAGTCGAAGAACTGGCCATGAAAAACCTCCATTGATGGTTGACGTAGTGTGCAACAGCGTCTTAAACGCGACTGCACACACGAAAGGTAACGGTCCAGTTATAGCGCTGATGTGCGGCAAAGTCAGCATTGCGCCGACAGTCAGCGCATTTTTCACCCTTTGTTCCGATGGCGGTCTTTGTCAGGGCGGTATTATTTTCCGGCTTTAAAGCTGTCTTTTATCACGCGCTTTCCGTCCATTGAGAAGGATGCCGTGACATATTTATTAATGCCGTTGCTGGTCAATAGCCCATCCATCCTGATTGACAATACGTGTTTGTCATTAAACGGGCCCGGTTCATTCAGCGTTAAGGCGCTGAGCGCGTGTTCGGAGAAATAGGAATCTAACCAGCCTTTTTTACCGTCAAGGAACGTTTTGATCGATGAGGCATCAACCTTGCCGAGTGCGATCAAATAATCGTCCAGTTTAAAGCTGTCCGCATTGCCCGTAACGGTGATTTTCACCGGAACCGGTGCTTTGAATTCGCCAGAAAACGCATCCATGTCCAGGCTGAGCAGTTTTTTGCCATCCTGCGGATCCTGATATTCTACCGAGCAGGTTTTCAATACACCTTCCGGCGTCACAAAGGCAGGGCTACTGCTCAATGCTTTGCCAGTGCCAAAAAAGGATTTTACCGATGTTACTTTGGTCTCTTTGCCCAGCGTCTCGATCACGCGGCGCAGGCAGATATCAGGGCCGTCCGCTTGTAACGAATAACGATAATCGCTGGCAATGTCTCCACGCCGTTGTACCGGTGTTTGGGGTTTGTCTACGGCAGAGGCCGTTGTCTGTGGTGTGGATTGATCGCAACCCACCAACAAAGTGGTGAATATCAGTGAAGCAAGCAGTGTTTTCGATTTCATCAGGTTCCTTCCTGTATTTAACGTAAAGCAGAAACCGAGCGTCGGTTTATCACAAAATTAGCGCTACACGCTATTGCGCCAGCAACCTATTCCTTTAGCCACGCTGGTTTCTATCAATATCGTGAGGATTGTAGTAAAAGTTATTTTAAATCTCTAGCTTTTTCATATGGCTAGGTGAATTCCTTCCTTTTTAATAATGAATACACCCCATAAGGTAAATCTTTATTCCAGCAGAGAATAAAAATAAAGGCGTGGGAATGATGAATTTTAATTTAACATTTATCGGTATTTCCCGTGTTAACCTTGCCGCGTTGATTAATTATTTTTATATGAAATGCTGTGTTATTTTTGAAGTTGTATTTTTTATGGATCTTTTGTATTGTCGGAAACGCATGAGGTCGTTTGAAAGGGTTCAAACGCACGCTGTACCCATAAAGGGGGATAAACATGCTACCTATTCCGCAGCAATGTATTCATACGCGGTCAACGCCTTTTTGGAATAAAAACACCGCGCCTGCCGGCATTTTTAAACGCCATCTGGATGCGGGCACCCAGCCCGGCGTTTACCCGCGCTTATCCGTGATGCGCGGTGCCGTGAAATATTTAGGTTTTGCTGATGCAACCTCGCCCGAGCCTGAGCGTGAGTTGCTGATCACTGCCGGGCACTTTGGCGTATTTCCGCCAGAGAGATGGCACTGCATCGAAGTCATGACGGAAGATACCTATTTTAATATCGAATTTTTCGTTGAACCCGACGTATTAAAATCTGCACCAGCCATGGTCAGTAATATCAAGGAATAATGATGATATCAATTCCTGAAAATTATATTCATAAATATGCCTCGACGTTCTGGAGCCATGCTTCATTACCGGAGCCCGTTCGTGGTGTCCATGCGAATAAGCCGGGCGTTTATGGTCGTTTATCGGTAATGCAAGGTGCCGTCAGCTATCAGGTATTTTCTGCGGCAGACGGATTAAAGCCTGAAAGCGAAACGTGCACTAAAGCGGGGGCGTTTTTGGTTATTACCCCGGAGCAATGGCAGCGTATCGAGCCGTTGACGGAAGATACCTATTTTATGATTGATTTCTTCGCCGATCCTGAGGTGAAGCTGCAAGGGTTTGGGTTGAATAAAGTGTTGAACGTAGAGCGAGGTATAGCATGAGCAAGATAACGTACACGGTGACAGTCACTAATAACAGCAACGGTGTGTCGGCCGATTATGAGACTGAAACCCCCATTACCTTATTAGCGCCAGATGTGGCAGCCGAGGTGGTCAGGGAGTTAATCAATACCGTGCGTGCCTATGACACGGAAGAGGAACATAACGTCTGCGGTTGGTAGTGCACATAACGTAGCAGACGCCCATTGACGTCTGCTTGGTATCACCATTCCGTCAGGCCAGTGGCCTTAAACCAAACATCTGCCGCGCATCCTCCGGTGTGGCGACCTCGAAACCGATATTCCTGATGATGGTGCTCATGCGCTCAATCAATATCGCGTTGCGCTCCACGCGCTGCGTGGGTGACAGGTAGGCGCTGTCTTCAAAACCGACGCGGACCATACAGGCCCCCAACCCTAACGCCGCTGTTAATATCGAAAAATCATCACGCCGCCCGTAGTGGGTAATGCTCCACAGCGCATCGCGTGGGATATATTGGCTAAACAGTGCCAGCGTGGCGGGCGTTGCCGGGCAGCCACCTTTATGGCCTAACACCATGGCATAGATAACCGGCGTCGGCAGCGGCATTTCCTGTGCGATAAGCTGCATGTTATGGATCATGCCCAGCTCGAACACTTCAATTTCCGGCACAATGCCGGTCTGCACACAGCGCTCGGTGACGTACTTGATCTCCGGCATCGGGTTGCGATACACCACATCGCCCAGGTTCACGGAACCGGCATTCAGTGACGACATTTCCACCAGCGAGCAGTCCAGCGGTGAGCAGCGCTCTTCGATGGTCATATCCGAAACGCCACCCGTTGAACCTTGAATCACCATATCGGTGTGTTGGCGAATCAAACGCAGCGTTTCCTGAAATTGCGTCGGATCGCGCGTCAATTGCCCGTTGCGCTCCCGTACATGCAGATGCACCATTGCTGCACCGGCATGGTAGGATTCGATCGCTTCTCGGGCGACATCTTCAGGATTGGCGGATGTGGTGTCTCCCGCGACTGGCGCGACAGAAATAACAATTTTTCTCATACTTTGCCTCTACGGTTAGTGCTGGGCATCCAGCCGCTGTTTCAACAACTGAATGCCGCGCTCTGGTGAGGTCAGCACCGGCACCGGCAACTCACCGACGGATGCCAATACGCGCGACATTGACGCCTGAGCCAGCACGATAGCATCACAGTTTTTCCCGAGTGCTTCATGAATACCCGCCGCCACGATGGCATCGTGTTTATCCAACTCACCGGCCAGAAACGCGGTGAACGCCTCGGCCATCAACTGTGAGTGAATGACCGTCTGTTTACCGAGTTCGGCCGCTTTGCGTTGAATCAGTTCGAGAGTGGGGGCCAGGGTCGTGCCAACTGTCGCTAGTACGGCAATGGTGTGGTAGCGTTCAACCGCCTCTAGCGCCATGGCCTCGTCAATACGCATCACTGGGATTGGGCTGATAAACTGGCAGCGCTCTACGCTTGCGCCAATCGAGGAGCAAGCGGTAAAGAAAAGGTCACAACCGGCCAGATTGGCGCTGGTGACATAGGCGGCGATGCGCGCGTTGATGGCCGGTGTGACGCCGCCTTGTGCCATGACATCGGCAATCATGGAATCTTCCACGATGTGCATGAGTGTGACGTCCGGCATGATACGTTTTGCCAACTCGTCCACCATGGCGAGCGTCCCTTTACTGGTGTGAAATATGGCCGCTTTTTTCATTATTAACCCCTTATTATTCTGAGAGTGCGGAAACGATCAGTTCAGCCGCTTCAACATCTTCCGCTACGCTGATTCCACCCACGGCGACGGCACCCACCACCGCCTGACCACGCAGTACCGGGATACCGCCCGGCAGCGGTGAAAAGTTGTCGTCAGCAAAATAGGAGAGCGCGAGATTCTCCCTTTGCAGCCGTTCCAGCAGTTTCGCCGTGGGAATACCAAACTGCGCGGCGGTGTAAGCTTTGCGCTGTGTCAGCGTTGCCGTGAAGGCCTTGGTGCCATCCATGCGCGCGTAGGCCAGCAGCACGCCACTGCGATCGCACACCGCCACGGTCAACGGGCGGCCTGCGTATTTGTCTTGTGACAGCGCCAGCGCGACATTCACGGCGCGCTGCGCTTGTTCAAACGTCAGATTTTCCATGCTATTTCCTTATCCGCTGTCAGCAGCAGGATCTAATGGTGTTAGCGGCTGTCGTTATAGGAACCCAATGGAGATCCACGGGAACATGGCAACAATAATCAGCCCGATGGTCGCAGCCCCCAGATAAGCCCAGATATAGGGCAGTGGCTCATTCGGGTCGGTTTTACTGACCGCACAGCAGCCGTAGTAGCCAACGCCAAACGGCGGTGCGAACAGCCCAATGCCCATTGCCAGCACCACGACCATGGCGTAATGCACTTCGTGTACGCCCAAATCGCGAGCGATGGGGAACAGCAGTGGCCCGAACAGCACAATAGAGGGGATGCCTTCCAGCACGCTGCCCAGGATGATGAACGCCACCACCGAGATCGCCACGAAGGTCATCCCACCGCCCAGCGACGCCATCAGCGTAGCCAGATCTTTGGAGAAGCCCGATTGGGTTAAGCCCCACGCCATGGCCGTTGCCGCACCGATAATGAAAATAATGGCCCCAGACAGAGATGCGGTATCGATCAGCATCGACCAGGCGCGCTTCATATCAAAATGGCGGTAATACACAGCACCGACCAACGCGGTATAGGCCACGCCGATGGTGGAGACTTCGGTGGCGGTAGCGACGCCTTCGATGACGGCGGCGCGGATGATAAACGGCAGGATCAGTGCCGGCAGCGCAATCACAAACAGCTTGGCAATCTCTTTTTTCTGATAGCGTTTAACCTGGCTCAAATCTTCGCGGCGGTTACGCCACCAGATAACCAGGCACAGCATGGCACCGAGCACGGCGGAAGGCAGCAGCCCACCGACAAACAGCGCGGCGATGGAAACCCCGGTGACGGAGCCGATGGTGATCAGCACGATGCTGGGCGGAACCGTTTCGGTTTGCGCACCGGTGACGGAGAGCAGGGCGACCAAATCCCCGCGCTTGGCACCGCGCGAAGTCATTTCCGGCAGCAGCACTGGCGCGATCGCCGCCTGATCGGCAGTTTTAGAACCGGAGATGCCGGAGACCAAATACATGGCACCCACCAGCACATAGGAGAGTCCGCCGCGCACGTGGCCGAGCAGACTGGAAAGGCATTGCACCATGGCTTTCGCCATGCCGGTCATCTCGATTAATCCGCCGAGGAACACAAACAGCGGCACCGCCAGCAGCATCATGTGCGACATGCCTTCTTCCAACCGACCGACCATCGTCGGCATTGGCGTTCGCGTGGTCAGCGCCAGATAACCGAAGGTGGCGAGCGCAAATGAAAACGCGATAGGCACGCCGGACAGCACGCCGATGGCGACAATCACCACGAAGAACAGGATCAGATTCAGTTTACCGAGCGGCATCAGAATCGAACCGGAGAAGGAGAACGCCACCACTGCGATCGCCACCACCAGCAAGCCGAGATAGGTGGCTTGTGAACGCGGCGCGGATAACACCAGACGCAGTAGCATGGTGATCAGCATCAGCGTGATGCCAACCGGGATCGACGCCGCGCGCCAGAATACGCTGATCTCCAGAGCCGGCGTCACCACAATCAACTCTTCCAGCGCGTATTCCCAGGCCGGTTCAAAAATCAGAATCAGGAAGGCCAGCGATACGCCCATCGCTAACGCTTCAACAAAGGCGCGTTTCCCCTCGGACAAATGTGACACCAGTGCCGTCATGCGCATGTGCTGTCCGCGTCGCAGTGCAATCACCGCGCCCAGCATGGTCAGCCAGACAAAGCCAATGGTGGCGACTTCGTCTGACCAGACCAGCGGTGCGTGAAACACGTAGCGGGAGATAACGCCGGAGAGCAGGACGATAATTTCCGCCAGCACCAGAAGCCCCGCCAGTGCCTCGATGCCGCGACCCATATAGTCATAAAAAATTTCCAGACCATTGGCCAGTCTCCCCGGTGGCAGGAGCGGCTTGATTTGATGTGAAACTTCCATTCGCTTTACTCTTGTGAATTTTTGATAAACCGGATCGTTCAGAACAGACAATGACCTCAACGTTCGCCGCGGTACCCGAAGCGTTTGCCTCGGCACCGCAGCAATCGCTCTGAACGCCTTTAGGAGAGTTTGCCCACCGCGCCTTCCAGCAGGGCCCAAGCCTCATCACCAAATTTCTTGTGCCAGGTGGCGTAATAACCGCTTTCTTTGAGTTTTTGACGGAAACTGGTGGGGTCAGTGGTGTTGAAGATCAGGCCGGTCGCTTTCAGATCGTCAAGCAGGCTGGCGTTCAGGCGGCTGATTTCCGCTCGCTGGTTCATCGCGCCTTCTTTGAACGCCGTGGCGACAATCTGCTGTAAATCAGGCGGCAAACTCTGCCAGGATTTTTTGTTCATGATGCACCAGTAGCCGTCCCAAATATGGTTGGTCAACGAGCAATACTTCTGCACTTCAAACAGCTTGCCGGTTTTCAGCACCACCAGCGGGTTTTCCTGCGCGTCGATCACGCGGGTCTGCAATGAGGAGTACACTTCGGAATACTGCATGCCGACTGGCGCGGCACCCATGCCTCTGAACATATCCACGATGATCGGGCTGACCGGTACGCGAATTTTCAGCCCCTGCATATCGGCCACGGTGTTCACCGGCCCGGCATTGCTGGTTATCTGGCGGAAACCGTTGTCCCACATGTTTTCCATCGCGTGCAGGCCCACGCGGTCAAACCCCTGGCGTACCAGTGCGCCGAGCGGGCCATCCATGGTTTTCCACACTTGATCGTAATCGGCGAAGGCAAAGCCAACGGCATTGATCGCCGCCACCGGGGCCAGTGTGGCAATCACCAGCGAAGAGGGGTTAAACATATCGATACCGCCGCGCCTTACCTGAGCCAGCATGTCGGTATCGCCGCCTAACTGATTGTTCGGGAAGACATCAATCACCACGCGCCCTTGGGTACGCTCTTTGATCAGATCGGCGGTTTTCTGTGTCCAGATGCTGAACGGGTGCTCTTGCTGCAAATTAGTGCCGTATTTGAAATGGAATTCAGGCTGCGCGGCGTGAGCAATAAAAGGGAATCCCATAACCGCAGTGGCCGGCGCGACAACGGCGGCGGCTTTTAGAAATGTGCGTCGTGTGATGTTCGACATGATGTCCTCTCTCAATCATTCTGGTTAGGTACAGAGAATATTGACCGGGTATACCCGTCATTCTTCACGTTGCCGCCTTCCTGCAACGCGAATTATTTTGGGTATAGAACCGCTGGATCGGCCGGTTGGCTTATCTCTCGTTCAGTTCTGAAACTGCCTTGTTGTTTTTTGTTAAATTTTGCGTCGGGCGGGTTTACGAGCATCGACCGCTGGCGCGTTCTCGTTTTTATTTCTATAACGTGCTTATTTATCACGTTTTTATTATGATTTATAAATCGGGTTACCTGAGTGCTAGCGCGTTTTGTGTCCAGAGTCAGTATGCGTTAATCGAAATAAACCACAATGACCTAACGTCCAATTTGTGACTTTTGTATAACTTCTCGACATATTTTAAAAATAAATCACAAAAAAGTGCGCTAATCGGCGATAGTGTGACCCGTATTTAATATTTTTTCACAACCAACGATAATAATGAGGCACTTTCCTCGACGACGGAGCAGGGGTATTTCTATGTCAACCAACACACTGCGGCCCCGCGCCGTGCCGCCAAAAATAGGTGTTATCGCCGATGATTTTACCGGTGGCACCGATATCGCCAGCTTTTTGGTTAACGGCGGTTTGTCCGCCATTCAGGTGACGCAACTGGATGAACAAAAAATCACAACCGATGTAGATGCCATCGTTGTCAGCCTGAAGAGCCGTTCCTGTCCGGCAGAAGAGGCGGTCGCGCTGAGCCTTGAGGCGCTGCGTTGGCTGCAACAGCAAGGGTGCGAGCAGATCTACTTTAAATATTGCTCAACCTTCGACAGCACCGCGCAAGGTAACATTGGCCCGGTAACGGATAGTCTGTTAGCAGCGTTGGCACAGGACATCACGCTGTTATGTCCGGCATTGCCGGTAAACGGGCGTACCGTCTACCACGGCTACCTGTTTGTGAACGGTGTGCCGTTAAATGAATCCGGCATGCGTGACCACCCCGTGACGCCGATGCGCGATGCCAACGTAATGCGTTTAATGGCAGCGCAGTCAGTTGGGCGCGTGGCGAACATTCCCTTTTCTGTGATTGATGCGGGCGTGCAGGCGGTGAAGCAGGCTATTGCTGATTTGCGTCAGGCGGGCTACCGCTATCTGGTGCCCGATGCGTTGACGTCAACACACCTGGAAACCATTGCCGAAGCGAGCCAAACGCTGCCTCTGCTTACCGGCGGCTCGGGTCTGGCTGGCGGGCTGGCCACTGTGCTGACGCGCGGTTCATCGTCGCGCAACGTTGATGCCAGTGGGGCGGGCAAACCCGCTGACGGCGGCAAGACGGTGATTTTATCGGGTTCCTGCTCCGTGATGACCAATGCGCAGGTCGCCGCTTATGCGGCTGAGGCACCCGCGCTACCGCTCGATGTTGCCCGTTGTATGGAGGGCCTTGGGGATTATGTGGCGGAGGTGGCGGAGTGGGTCTGCCAACAGCAACGTGCACTCGCGCCGCTCGTCTACTCAACGGCGGGTGATGCGGTGGCACGCATTCAGGCGCGTTACGGTGCGAAGCAGGCCAGTGCGGCGGTGGAGGCGTTCTTCGCTGCGTTGGCGTTGGCGCTGGCTCAGCGCGGATTCGATCATTTTATCGTTGCTGGCGGAGAAACGTCGGGTGCCGTGATGCAGCGCTTGCAGGTGGGCGCGCTGTATATCGGCCCACAGATTGCGCCCGGCGTTCCCTGGGTGCGGGCAGCCAATGCCGCGCGCTTTTTCGCGCTTAAATCCGGCAATTTTGGCGATGAACGCTTCTTTTTTACCGCACAGGATTTCTATCAGAAGGATAATAAATAATGGAACGTGAACTGCGTGAACAGATGGTTTCCTGCGGTGCGTCATACTATCAGCGCGGGTATTCCGTCGGTTCAGCCGGAAACCTGTCGTTGCGCCTGCCGGATGGTCATATTCTGGCGACGCCCACCAACTCGTGCCTGGGATCGTTGCAGGCCGAGCGATTATCCAAAGTGACGATGGCTGGAGAGCAAGTGACGGGCGATCGCATGTCTAAAGAGATTGCGTTCCATTTGGCGATTTACCGCCAGCGCCCGGACTGCAACGCCATTGTGCATCTGCACTCGACCTATCTGACCGCGCTGTCGTGTCTGGACGGTCTCGATCCAGAAAATATCATTCGCCCTTTCACCCCCTACTATGTAATGAAAGTAGGCAAGATGCCGCTGCTGCCTTATTTTAAGCCGGGCAGTATCAGGATTGCGGAAACGCTGGCGCAGCACGCACACGAGGCTAATGCCTTTTTATTGGCGAATCATGGTCCGGTGGTGTTGGGCACCTCGCTGACGGAGGCTGTCAACGCCATGGATGAACTGGAAGAGACCGCAAAGCTGATGTTTTTGCTCAAAGATAGCAACGTGCGTTATCTCACTGAGGCCGAAGTCAGTGAGTTGCGTCCCTGAGGGCGAAAAGGAGACATGATGCCCAAATTTGCCGCTAATCTCTCGATGTTGTTTACCGAAGTGCCGTTTCTGGCGCGGTTTGAAGCCGCTGCCAGAGCCGGGTTCAGTGCGGTAGAGTTTTTGTTTCCTTACGCCTATCCGGCGGAGGACATTGGTCATGAACTGCGTCGCAATGGATTGCAACTAGCCCTGTTTAACGTCAATCCCGGTGATTATGCGGGTGGTGAACGCGGTTTGGCGGTGCTGCCCGGCCGCGAGGGTGAATTTAAAGAAACGCTGGAGCAGGCCTTACACTATGCAGGGCACCTGGGATGCAGGAAGCTGCACGTGATGTCGGGCAATACCCCCGACTCGCTGTCAATGGACGAGGCCACGGCGTTATGGCTTGCCAACATGCGGCTGGCGGCAGAGAGGCTAGCGCAGCAACAGATAACACTGCTGTGTGAAGCGCTCAATCCGCGCGATGCGCCAGGTTATTTCCTGCACGACCAGCATTTTACCGATCGGCTGGTGAGTATGATTGACCGACCTAATGCGCGCGTACAGTTGGATCTCTACCATGCTCAGATTACCCATGGCGATCTCAGCATGCTGATCCGTTCGCTGGCAGGGCGCATTGGTCACGTACAGATTGCGTCGGTGCCGGACCGGCATGAACCGGTATCGGGGGAAATTAATTATGCCCCTCTCTTCCGGGAACTGGAAAAGGCGGGATACCGTGACTGGATAGGCTGTGAGTATCATCCCGAATCCGGTACGCATGCAGGGCTCATCTGGCGGAAAGCGTTTGACGAACCATAAACAGAATTGAACAATACGTCCTGGCAATAAGCGTATTCCATCAGGCGGTTACCGGCACACGGCCGGTGAAAAACAGCATAAAAAGGCGATAGATGATCCCAGCTAAAAGACAGCAATTGATACTCACAGCACTGGTTGAACGCGAGCTGATCTCGATTACCGAATTGACTGAACTGTTGGGCGTGTCACACATGACCGTGCGCCGGGACATTCAAAAGCTGGAGCAGGAGGGTCGCGTGCTTTCCGTATCGGGCGGCGTGCAGCTGTCGGAGAAAATCACCTCTGAACCGTCACACCTGACCAAACGTGCGCTGCAATTTGCCGAAAAAACGCTGATCGCCCATGCGGCGGCGCAGTACGTTCAGCCGGGCATGTCGCTCTATCTGGATGCGGGCACCACCTCCCTGGCGCTGGCGCAGGCGTTGGAATCCCTGGACGATTTGCTGATCGTCAGTAACGATCTGATGGTGATCAATTACCTCATCGAACATTCTGAATGCAAGCTCTACCACACCGGTGGGTTGGTGCTGCGGGAGAACCGTTCCTGCGTTGGTGACAGCTCCACCCATTTTCTGCATAACCTGAACGTGGATATCAGCTTTATTTCCTCCTCATCGTGGAATGCGCGTTGGATCTCTACGCCGACCGAGGCCAAAGTCGCCATCAAGAAAGCGGCGGTGGCAGCGGCGAATAAACGTATCCTGATTTGTGATTCCAGCAAGTACGGCAAGGTCGGCACGTTTAACGCGGTATCACTGGAAGAGATGGATATCGTTATCACCGACAGCAATTTGCCGGAAAGCGCAAAAAGTGCATTGCTGCAAACCGGCGTGCACCTGGTGGTGGCGGAGTAGGGAATGCGAGGCGTTACGCGCTGACCTGTGGGATAGTGTCCAGCGAATAATAAACGTTCAGTCTTGCACGCTGCGCTACCTCAATATCTTTATCCGCACCGTTGGACTCACCGGAAATGCGGTAGATGGCATCACATTGCACGATCAGCCGGTGGGCCACGGGGTAGAGAAACGCCTCGCTGATGGCGTCGCCGACCTGTTGCGAGCCCGCGGCGTGAGCTAACGGTAAGGCCAGCCATTCGCCAATCACCGGAACATGCCCTTTCTGATACACGGCGAGCGCAGCGGCTTCCAGTCGTGCCAGATTGCTGGCGATACGCGCTGGGTCGCCCCCGGTGCCGCTACGATAGGGGCCGGCGATTAAAATCAGTTGTGCTGCTGTAGAGGGTGTTGACATAGAGACCTCAAAGAATGCCTTTCAGTGCGATGTATTGTAACAACATGATGGTTTTGCCATCAGCGATCAGGCCGTCGTCAATCGCCTCCAGGGCCTGCTCCAGAGGCATTTCCAGCACTTCGATATCTTCTCCTTCTGCTTTAATCCCCCCTCCTGAACTTGCACGATCGAGCGCGCGGTATTCCGCAATAAAGAAAAACAGTTTTTCGGTGACCGAGCCGGGGCTCATAAACGCCTCGAACACTTTTTGCACGTTGCTGATGCGGTATCCCGTCTCTTCTTCTGCTTCCGCTTTTATACGGCTTTCCGGATCCAGGTTATCGAGCAGACCAGCTGCGGTTTCGATCAGAAAACCGTGATAGCCATTCACATAGGTTGGAAAACGAAACTGGCGCGTGAGCACTACCGTGCGCTGTTGCCGGTTGTACAGCAGGATGGTGGCACCGTTGCCGCGATCGTAAACTTCACGGTTCTGCCGCTGCCATTCGCCGTCGCGGCGCTGAAAATCAAAGGTGTATTTTTTTAGCGTATACCAATCGTCAGAGAGGATCTGGCAGTTTTGTATGCGTATTTCTGCATGTTTAAATGGCATTTTGTGGCCTCATGGTGTATTTTTGGGCATCATAAACAGCAAAAACACGCAAGGTCAATTAATTTCACGCATTCGGGGGAACGATGCTCACGCCACAACGTAAAAAAGCCATTCTCGAAAAGCTTGCCACTGACGGGCAGGTGTTATCTAAAGCACTCAGTGAGTGGCTTGACGTTTCGGAAGATACGGTGCGCCGCGATTTACGGGAATTGTCCGCACAAGGGCTGCTGCAACGGGTACACGGTGGAGCTGTGCCTGCCGCCGATGCCAAGGTGACCTTTTCTGAACGTCAGTCGCTACGCATGGATTCAAAGATGAGGGTGGCGAAAAAAGGGGCTGAACTGATTGCTCCGGGTCAGGTGGTGATTATTGACGGCGGTACCACTACGGCTGAATTGATCAAATTTCTGCCCATCGATTTACGTATTACCGTGGTAACCCATAGCCCAAGCATTGCGCTGGGTTTGGTTGAGCACCCGCTGATTGAGGTGATTCTGATTGGTGGCAAACTTTACAAACACTCTATCGTGACCGTGGGAGCCGCCGCTTTAGAAGGGATTACGCAGTATCACGCGGATATTTTCTTTATGGGTGTCACTGGCGTGCACCCAGAGGCGGGGCTTACCACCGGCGACTATGAAGAAGCCTGCATCAAACGTGCGCTATCAAAACGTGCTGCTGAGACCATCGTGCTGGCCTCGGCAGAAAAAATAAACGCGGCTTCACCGTTCGTTATCGGTGATTTGTCGTTGATGAATACGCTGGTGGTCGAAGACGACACCGATGCTGCATTGCGAGCGGCACTGGCGAGCGCAGGCGTTAGCATTGTTAACGCCTGAGCCCCACGCTATAGCTTCTGCACCTTGAGTCCGTACTCTTGCGGGTTGGCGATGTTAACCAGTTTGCCAACCTGCGCTAAATCCCCTTGGGATACCACGCTGCTGATATTGGTGTCGGGAAAGCGCAGGTTTTTCACCAAATGCACCACCGTAGGCCGACCTTTATTATCAATATCAAGGATCCAACCCAGGAATCCGGCCGAGAATTTCGCCAGGCTACCGATGGGATAAGGGCCATAAATCTGGATATATTTTACCAACATCGACTTATCGTAAGCGCCATGTGCTTCATGGATTTTGCGATAAGCCTCCAGTGGCGTGCGGGGCGAGATACTGTTGCGCGCGTGTCGCAATGTGTTGATCGCTTTAATGACCGATACCAACCTGACGAGCGGCGACAGTTGTGTGCCCGATTTACCCGCAGGATAACCGCTACCATCGAGACGCTCATTGGCATTTTCGATCACTTCACGGCACACCGGACTCATTTCCCAGCCAAATTCGCTCAATGTGTGACACAGCACGGTAACGTGGCCGCGCAGTATGGCTTTCTGCGCCGGGTTCATATTGACCTTCAGGGAAGGAAGGTTGGCATTAACTAACAGCGGTTTACCCATGGTGTGCAGCAGCGTACCGAGAACGGCTTCGCGGATTTGTGCATCGTGAGGATCGTGAAGCAGCATCACGTCAGCCAATTTTCCAGAGACCTGAACCGCATGCCGCACCCAGTCGGCTTCGTCGCGCAGGAAAGAAAGCGCATACAAGAAGGCTTTGCGATCGTTTTTGACCAGATACAGCAAGGTGTCGACGCAGTCATAAAAAATTTCCAGCGGCAGCTGGTTGCGGGTTTTTACGTACATCAGCCCAATTTGGAGGCGATGAGCGACTTCCAGTACGCCGCGTTCCATTGGGGTTTGGCGAGTACGTTTCTCGCGTTCCTGATTTTCCCGTAACAGAATGCTTTTCTCCTTGGCGCTCGGAATGAACAGTGGAGATTGATAGATCATACTGCCGGTGATACCGGTGCGAAATGCTGCTTCTCTTTCCACTTCATTCGTACAATGAAACAGTGCTTCCGATTGCGATGAAGATAAATTAATGAATTGAATACCCACCGCGGCATAACCGTTATTGCCAAAGGGACGCATATGCCTGATTTTGCCCTCGGCAAACAGCGTGGTTCCATTAGGAAATTCTATCGTTATTCCCGGAATCTCCTGATCCACCTCCACGGCAATACTTTCAACAAGATCGATTTCGACCAGGCATCCACCGGTTGAAAGATTGCGCAATTTCCCGGTTACGGTAAGCACATGGCGATAGATTTCAACGCGCACACGTGCCTGCATGCCGAGAATAAAAGGAATACGAATGGCGCCACGATTTTCATTGATAAACACCGACTCTGGCAGTTGGCATTCAAGTCGGTACAGCATGCTATCTACCTTGAACAGCTTGGTCGGGATATTACACAAGCTGTAGGTTTCTCGCTCACTGTTATCGATGCCTTTGAGTGCTTCCAGATCAAAATTGAGTCCCCCTTCATCGAGGTAATGCTCAATATCCGAACCTGAGTATTCGACTTCCAATATCATACTGCTGGTATCGAGACTGAGCTCCCTGACATCGGCTTTTAGGGGATAAGGCATATTTTTGGCATAAATTGACATCGCGTGCGGGTGTTGAATCAGCGAGCGAATAACATTATTTGGCGGGGGGGCGTAATGCTCCATCATACGATATCCCTCTAGGTGTAGATAAGCCCTGGTGTTTGGCGACGTATCCGTTTTCTTAGTCGAATTGCAAGCAAATTATTTGATGGATTAAGGATGATAATAATCAAAAAAATCTAATGATTTATTTGTTAAAAGCAAACGTCAATCCTGTCAATAAGCCAATAAACTCAGCGTTTTTTTTCATCCTAACAAGGTTTATACGCGGTTACAATGACTCTATTATTGGGCTAATTTGAGGTATTTTTGGATAAAACGATATAATTTTCTTATTATATTGTAAATTCTGAAACTAATCCTTATTGAATTCGTTTTTAATGGTTTTTAATTCTGTTTTGTGATATAGATTATAGCGATCATTAAATTGTTTGTAATAGGCTGAATCTATCAAAAGGAGATTATTGATCATTCTAAACAATTTTCAAATGCTTTGAATAAATGTTTAGAATTTATAAGGGCAAAATTAAAACGCCTAATTCCTATGGAAAGGGAGCAAAACGGTAAGATGAACACGACTCTGTTATACGTTAATGGGAAGCGGATTTGGCTAAAAGCCGAGTACCAACCTATCATTCATCTTCCTGAAAATAGAATCTTCAGGTATGAAACCCTGGCCCGGTTTTACACTTCAAACGGCGAGTTAATCCCAACGCAATTAATGATAGAAGAGATCGAAGCGTGCGGATTGATTAGCCAGGTCACCGATTTCATCTTTGATCTGGTTTGCCGATTAATATATTGTAAGAAAACGTTATCAATCTCTTTCAACCTCTCACCGCTTATTTTCAACAATATTGACTATCTCGATAAGTTGCATCAAATATGCTTATTATATGAGGTTAATCCGAGCAATATCGAAATAGAATTGAGTGAAAAGATTACGCAAAAACAATTGATGGAAGGAGCCACGTTTTTAAAAAAAGCGAAAGCGTATGGCTTCATGATTTCACTCGATGATTTTGGTGCTGGTTGTTTGAAGACAGACAGCCTTTCCTTGTTTAATTTCGATACGATAAAAATCGATCGCTCGATTGTGAATGGTATTGGCGCGGATCCGAGTAAGTTGGAAAGGATGCAAAAATTATTGCATGTGTTAATCCCTCTCGGTGTTAATATTATCTGTGAAGGTGTCGAAAAAGCGGCGGATTTAAACCAGTTGAAACGTTATTTACCCATTTTTATTCAAGGTTATATTTTTTACCGTCCTTTGACGCTTAATCAGCTTAAGCTATTGGAGAATTTTTAACCTTTCTCCCTGTTGATGCCCCTGCGTCCATCAGGTGCCCGTCGGCACCTGAATCTCATCGTTAGCCAGTCGTACCCATAGCGGTTTCGCACGCCGTTGGCAAGGCGAACAGAGCGCTATCGGCCTAAAAAACCACAAAATGAGTGTGGATATGCGGCGGGCTTCATAAATACGCAGATACATTTCATCACTTCTTCTTACTTTTGATCAAAAGCAATATTTTGGATGCATCTTTTTGTTACTCATAGACGCGGGTAATGTCATGACAGTTTTTGGGGTTATGTCGTATTGCTGTCATCAAGATTCGTAAAATGGCCGCCAGAGGGTGGCCCAATTCGGACATATACGCATGGTCAGGATCAGCATGTTAATCCCCTCTCTTTGGGGCATGGTAGCCAGCCTTTTTATTCTTTTTTCCGCGCACGCGGAGGAGGCAGCGCCTGCGAAAGCGCCTGCCACTGTTGAAGCACGTAACGATACCTTCACGCAAAAACACCCCGACCAGTACAACTCGTGGAAAGCGACCAGCGAACAGTCTGAGCGCCACGATGCACTGGCCGAAGACCCGAGGATGGTGATCCTGTGGGCGGGTTATCCGTTTTCTCGGGATTACAACAAGCCGCGTGGTCACGCTTTCGCACTCACCGATGTGCGCGAAACCTTGCGTACTGGGGCACCCAAAAATGCGGAAGACGGTCCACTACCCATGGCGTGTTGGAGCTGTAAAAGCCCGGATGTCGCCCGCCTGATTCAGCAGGAAGGGGAGGACGGGTATTTCAAAGGCAAATGGGCGCGTGGCGGGCCGGAGATCGTTAACGACCTTGGCTGTGCTGACTGCCACAACACCGCTTCGCCAGAGTTCGCGCAGGGGAAACCTGCTCTAACGCTTTCCCGGCCCTATGCCGCCAGAGGGATGGCATCGATCGGTAAGCCGTTTGAAAAAGCCGGACGTTTCGATCAGCAAGCGATGGTCTGCGGGCAGTGCCACGTGGAGTACTATTTTTCCGGTAAAGACAAAGCGGTCAAACTGCCGTGGGACAACGGCACCAAAGTGGAGGACATGGAAAAATACTATGACGCTATTGCCTTCTCTGACTGGACCAACTCGCTCTCTCGTGCGCCGATGATCAAAGCGCAGCACCCGGAATATGAAACCTGGAGCGCGGGCATCCACGGCAAAAACAACGTGACCTGTATCGATTGCCATATGCCGAAGGTGAAAAACGCGAAAGGCAAATTGTATACCGATCACAAGATTGGCAACCCGTTCGACAGCTACGAACAAACCTGTACCAACTGTCATACACAAGACAAAGCGTCCATGCAGGGCATTGTCGCGGAGCGCAAAGCGGCGATTCAGTCGCTGAAACTCAAAGCGGAAGAGCAACTGGTTCACGCGCATTTTGAAGCTAAAGCCGCTTGGGATGCCGGTGCGACCGAAGCAGAAATGCAGCCGATTCTGACCGACATCCGCCACGCGCAGTGGCGTTGGGATCTGGCTATCGCCTCCCACGGCATTCATATGCATGCGCCGGACGAAGGGTTGAGGATGCTTGGCACCTCTCTGGATAAAGCGGCCGATGCGCGAACCAAACTGGTGCGCTTGCTGGCGACCAAAGGGATCACGCAAGAGGTCAAACTGCCGGATATTTCCACCAAAGAAAAAGCGCAGCAGGCGATAGGCCTCAACATGCAGCAAATCACGGCGGAGAAACAGGATTTCCTCAATACGGTGGTGCCGCAGTGGGATGAGCAAGCGCGCAAAGCCGGACGATTGAGCCAATAACCCCTCACCGCCCGTGTGCGGGCGGTCATTACGTGGAGTGGATATGAGCGTATTACGTTCGTTATTAACTGCCGGGGTGTTGGTGCTGGGCATGTTTTGGACAGTGCCGGGGCAGACAGAACCCGCATCTCAGGCAGCGACAGGAAAACGGTGGACGGTGATGCCGCAGCGCAACCCCGATGAGGCGTGTTTACAGTGCCATAAGCCGGAAGAAGAGGGCATGAAGGGCAAACACGCAAAGGCGATGAATCCGCAGAACCGGCAACCGATAACCTGCACCAGTTGTCACGGTAAACCGTCACTGCACCACCGAGAGGGGGTGAAAGACGTGATGCGCTTTAACGAACCGATGTATACGGTAGAACAGCAAAACGGTGTCTGTATGTCATGCCATACCCCGAAACAGTTGCAGAAAGCTTTCTGGCCGCACGATGTGCACATGGCAAAAGTCGCCTGTGCCAGCTGCCATCAGTTGCATCCAACACAGGATAAAATGCAGGCGCTGGATGACAAAGGCCGTATCAAGCTGTGCGTCGATTGCCATAGCGATCAGCGCAACAACCCGGATTTCAATCCTTCCTCCGTGCATTTGGGTCAGAGGCAGCCATGAGTTGTTCTCGTCGTCAATTTATCGCTCGTATGGGCGGGCTGATTGCCATCACGAGCACCACCGGGCAGGTGGTGGCGCAGACGCTGAACATCAACGGCGTGCGCTACGGCATGGTTCATGATGAATCCCTGTGCATTGGTTGCAATGCCTGTATGGCAGCCTGCCGGGAGGTCAATAAGGTGCCGGCGGGGGTGTCGCGCCTGACAATCAGGCGCAGCGAGCCCATCGGTGTGTTCCCGGATGTGAAGTACCGGTTCTTCCGTCACTCCTGCCAGCATTGCGATAACCCACCCTGCGTGGATGTCTGCCCGACAGGGGCGTCATACCGCGATGCGGCAAGCGGCATCGTCGATGTCGATCCTTCACTGTGCGTCGGTTGTCAGTACTGTATTGCCGCTTGTCCTTATCAGGTGCGCTTTATTCATCCTGAGAACAAGACCGCGGACAAGTGCGATTTTTGCCGCAAAACCAACCTGAAACAGGGTAAACAGCCGGCCTGCGTGGCGGTGTGCCCGACGAAGGCGTTGACGTTTGGCAACCTTGACGATCCGGACAGCGACGTCGCCCGTCTGCTGAATCAAAAAGCGACCTATCGCTACAAAATCGCGCTGGGCACGCGGCCCAAGATGTATCGCGTACCGTTTAAATTTGGGGAGGTTCATCAATGACGCCCGTCTCTTCAAGCCCGTTCCACTTTGATTCCTTAGTGTGGGACTGGCCGATCGCGATATATCTGTTTCTGATCGGAATCTCCGCCGGATTGGTCACGCTGTCGGTGCTGTTGCGTTGCTATCGCCCGACGCTGGCAACCTCAGAAAGCACCTTGATGCGCACCACGCTGTTGCTGGCACCCGGCGTGATTATCTTGGGATTACTGATTTTGGTGTTCCACCTGACGCGCCCCTGGACGTTTTGGAAACTGATGTTCCACTACAGCTTTACCTCCGTGATGTCGGTGGGGGTGATGCTGTTTCAGGTCTACATGGCGGTGCTGATCGTCTGGCTGGCAAAGATTTTCGATCGGCAACTGATTGAACTGCAACAGCGCTGGTTGCCGAAACTTCGCGTGCTTCCGGCGGTGCTGGCACGGTTGACGCCGCTGATGAAAACGCTGGATATCGTGATGCTGGTGCTGGCAGTGATGCTCGGAGCCTACACCGGTTTCCTGCTTTCGGCGCTGAAGACCTATCCGCTGCTCAATAATCCCATCCTGCCGATCCTGTTTCTGTTCTCGGGTATCTCCTCAGGCGCTGCGGTGGCGTTGATCGCCATGACGTTGCGCGCGCGCCGCAATCCGCACAGTGAAGAGGCGCACTTTATTCACCGGCTGGAAACCCCCATTGTTTGGCTGGAAATCTTTGTGCTGTTTGCCTTTTTTATCGGTCTGGCATTGGGCGATGAGGGGAAACACCGCGCACTGGTCAACGCACTGGCGGGAGGATTTTGGGCCACATGGTTCTGGTGTGGCGTGGTGGGGATTGGGCTAGTCGCGCCTTTGCTGCTCAAACCCTGGGCCAATCGGTGGCACTCACCCTATGGCGCGTTGGCCGTCAGTGGCATGAGCCTGACCGGCGTGCTGCTGCTGCGTTTCTTTATTCTGTATGCGGGACAGTTAACCGTTGTGTAGCCCCCGACAAGAGGCATGTTGATGTTGTTATTGCCAGAGTTTGGCTATGTTGCGTTGTTGCTTGCAAGCGCCGTGGGTGTGGCGACGGCGCTGCTTACCGCAATAGGCTGCTATCACCATTGGCACAGGGTGTATCGACTGGCTCGCTGTTGGACAGGGGTGCAGTTTGCTTTGGTGCTGTTCGCCTTTGCCATACTGACATTGAGCTTCATGCTGAATGATTTCTCGGTTAATTATGTCGCACAGCACGGGCACCGCGATTTACCGTTTGGGCTAAAAATCGCCGCCGTGTGGGGGGGGCATGAAGGTTCACTGCTGTTGTGGCTGCTCTGTGTATCAGGATGGAGCGCTTTGTTTGCCTTTCGTTATCGCCACGCGCAGGGTGACCTGTTCCCGCTGACGTTAGCGGTGCTGGCCGCCATCACCAGTGCACTGCTGATTTTTATCGTGTGTTTTTCCGACCCCTTTACTCGCCTGCTGCCGCCTGCGGTGGCGGGTCGCGATCTTAATCCGATGCTGCAACATATCGGCCTGATTCTGCATCCGCCGCTGCTCTATCTGGGCTATGGCGGACTGACGGTAAGCGCCGCGCTGGCGCTGGCGGCGCTGCTCAACGGAGAGTTTGATGCCCGCGCAGCCTGGGTGTGCTGGCGCTGGGCGCTGCCGGCCTGGTGTGCGTTAACGCTGGGCATCATGCTGGGGTCGTGGTGGGCGTATAACGAACTGGGGTGGGGCGGCTGGTGGTTTTGGGACCCGGTAGAAAACGCCTCTTTGCTTCCCTGGATCACCGCCAGCGCGCTGTTGCACAGTTTATACGTGACCCGAATGCGTGGGATCTTCCGCCATTGGTCGATGATGCTGGCGATATTGACATTTATCCTCAGCCTGCTCGGTACCTTGATCGTGCGTTCAGGCATTCTGGTGTCCGTTCACGCTTTTGCGCTTGAACATGACAGAGCCGTGCCGCTGTTTATCCTGTTTGCCGCGTTAAGCATGGCCGCGCTGCTGATTTATGGCTGGCGTGCCACAACCTACCGTCCAGCGGCGCGCTTTTGCGGCTGGTCTCGGGAAATTGCTATTTTGCTGGCACTGTTGTTATTCGCGGCCGTCGCGCTGGTGGTGCTATTGGGCACGCTCTACCCGATGGTCTATGGGCTGGCAGGGTGGGGCAAAATGTCTGTGGGCGCTCCCTATTTCAATACCGTGCTACTGCCTTTCGCAGGTGTGATGCTGCTGCTGATCGGGCTGTCGGCGGGGGGGTATTGGAAACGCAGTGCGCGTTGGTCAAGGCGACGTGTTGGTAGCACGGTGGCATTAGCTGTTCTGACGATGCTGATGCTGTGGCCGCAGGGCGTAAACGTTGCACTCGGCGCTGGGCTGGTAGCGTGGATGTTGGCAGCTCAGTGGCTACAGCCGATAACGGCGCTACGCCAGCAACTTCCAGCCCTGTTGGCTCATAGCGGCGTTGCGCTGCTGGCGCTGGGGATTATCTTCTCTGCGGGCAGCAAACAGGAGATCAGCGCCAATGTCGCGCAGGGTGAACAAATTGCGTTGGGGGATTACCGTTTCCATTTTCGCCAGCTTAATTTGCTGGTCGGGCAAAATTACACCGCTGAACAAGCGGTGATTGCTATCTCTCGCGGTGACGAGCCCATCGCCACTGTCACACCGGAGCGCCGTCACTACAATGTACGCCAGCAGCAGATGATGGAGCCGGGCATCGCCTGGGGGCCGCTCCGCGAGTGGTACGCCGTGATGGGCGAAAAAACCGGTGAAAACCGCTACGCCATGCGTTTCTATGTGCAAACCGGTATTCGTTGGATTTGGGCGGGCGGCCTGCTGATGATCGGTGGTGCGCTGCTCGGGTGGCTGCGCGGGAGGCGGGCGTATGTGTAAACCTGCAATGCTGCTTTTGCTGTTACTGAGCACGGTGGCTCAGGCGCAAGTGGTGGATACCTGGGCCTTTTCCAACCCGGAACAGCGTCAAACGGCGCTGAACATCGCCGGCGAGTTACGCTGTCCGCAGTGCCAAAACCAAAGCTTGCTGGAGTCGACTTCACCCGTGGCGGTCAGTATGCGCCATGAAGTGTTCTCCATGGTCGAACAAGGGAAAACGAAATCCGACATCATGGCGTTCATGACTGAGCGCTATGGCGATTTTGTGCAGTATAACCCGCCGTTAAAAATGCATACCGGCCTGCTGTGGTTCACGCCGCTGCTGTTGCTGCTGGTTATTGTTGCCATCTTGTGGCGCGTGGTACGCCAACAAGCCAGGAAGCGGTCATGATAATCGCTGCTGCCGCTGTGCTGATGGCTATCGTCAGCGGCCTGCTGTGGCCGCTGCTTCCCGTTAAAAAAATCAAAGCAGACAACCGGTTATCCGGTTTACCCGTGCGTATTTGGCAATGGCAGTGCCGACAGGCGAAAACGCAACTCCCGGCCCGTGACGCGCAGGCGTTGAGCGAAGAACTGAAGAGGGACTTGCCCGTTGCCGAGCACGCAGCGGCGGTACAAAGGACGATGCCGATACTGCCGCTGGTTATCGCCGTTGCCGTTATCGTGGTGAGCGCATTCACCGGTTATTCTCTGAGTCACCGCACTGAAGCGCTACGGGTCGAACGCCAGCGGCTTGCCGATCCGCTGCGTGATTTTAGCGATGCGCAGCAGCAGGAAAAACAGCTTGCTGCCCTGCAACGCGCGATTCGTGCCACACCGGATAACAGCGTGCTGTGGGCCGAACTGGGGGAGTATTACCTCTATCGTAACGCCTATGACAACGCACTGCGCGCCTACCAGAGAGCGATGGCGTTGAAAGGCGAGAATGCCGAGCTTTATTCGGCATTAGCCACCGTGCTGTATTACCAGTCCGGCCAGATAATGACGCCAGCGGCGCGGCAGATGATCGATAGCGCGCTGGCGTTGGATGCCAATGAAGTGACCGCATTGATGTTGTTGGCATCGGACGCGTTCTTGCGTGCGGATTACGCGGCTGCCGTGACCCTTTGGCAGCGTTTGCTCGATAGCTACAGCCCGCGCATTAACCGGGTTCAACTGATAGAAGCCATTAACACGGCAAGGCTGTTGCAGCAGAGCCAACAATAAACACGCTACTGCCCCCAATCGCCGGTTTTATTGATCTCGATAAAACAGATTAACTCTTTATGAGTAGGCCGCTGACGGGGGGAAACAAGGGCGTCATGGTATGCTAAAACCTCAATAAGGTAAGGAGTTAACGCCTGATGCTCGACGTGCGCGATGTGGTCTGCATTCGTGATGAACATGTGTTGTTTAGCGCCTTATCGTTCACGGCCAGTGCGGGGGACATGGTGCAGATTGCCGGTGCGAATGGCGTTGGAAAAACCTCATTATTGCGCCTATTAAGCGGTCTGGCAACGCCAGGTGCGGGTGAAGTGTACTGGCAAGGACAACGCACGGATCGGGTGCGGGCGCATTTTAACCAGCAGCTTCTGTGGTTGGGGCACCAGCCGGGCATCAAGGGTGTGTTAACCGGGGAAGAGAATCTGCGTTTTTTCTATCCGCAGCACAGCCAGTCGTCTCTGTGGCAGGCGTTGGCCTCTGTTGGATTAGCCGGTTATGAAGATGTGCCGGTCGCGCGCTTGTCAGCAGGACAGCAGCGGCGCGTGGCGCTGGCGCGGTTGTGGTTGACGGATGTCCCGCTGTGGATTTTGGATGAACCGTTGACCGCGCTCGATGTTGCCGGTGTCGACATGCTGACGCAACGCATGGAACACCATGTCGCGCAGGGCGGCATCATTATCCTTACCACGCATCAGCCGCTGCGGCCGCGCGTGCAGAACATACGCTGCATCCAATTAGTACCCGATGAGGGAGACCGATAATGCGGCGACTGATGGTACGTGAACTGCGCGTCGCGTTACGCAATAACGCCGAAATCCTTAACCCGATGTGGTTTTTTCTGGTGGTGCTCATTCTGTTCCCGTTAGCCATTGGGCCTGAGCCGCAGCTGTTGCTGCGTATTGCTTCGGGCGTGGTGTGGGTTGCCGCCTTGCTGGCATCATTGCTGGCGATGGATCGCCTGTTTCGTGACGACTATCAGGATGGTTCGTTGGAACAGTTAACGCTGCTGCCTTTGCCCTTGCCGTTAGTGGTGCTGGCGAAAGTGGTGGTGCATTGGATGGTCAGTGGGTTGCCGCTGTTACTGCTTTCTCCGCTGGCCGCACTGCTGTTTGGTCTGAGTTTCCGTGAGTGGTCAGTGATGGCACTGACGCTGTTATTGAGTACGCCAACGCTCAGTTTTTTGGGCGCTATCGGTGCGGGGCTAACGGTGGGGTTGCGCCGCAGCGGTGTGCTGTTGAGTCTGCTGGTGCTGCCGCTCACCGTCCCGTTATTGATTTTTGCCACGGCCGCCATTGAGGCCGCCATGATGCAACTGCCCGTTGGTGGCTATCTGGCGATCCTCGGTGCCTTTCTGGCGGGTAGCGCAACGCTGTGTCCGTTCGCCACCGCCGCGGCGTTACGGGTCGGCCTGAATTGATTATCGATTTTCGGATTTTATCGTCCCGCAGGGATGCGGTTTACGCAAAGTGAGCACACGATTATGTTGAAAAAAAACCATCAGCATACCCCGCCAGAGCGGCTTTATCACCGCTGTGGCGCGCTTGTTCCCCTCTTTGCGCTGATCAGTGGGGTGATACTGATCGGCGGTTTGGTGTGGGGATTTGGATTTGCACCCGCAGATTACCAGCAGGGGCAAGGCTACCGTATCATGTACCTGCATGTGCCTGCTGCCGTCTGGTCCATGGGGGTGTATGCCACCATGGCCATTTTTGCCGTGTGGGCGTTGAGTAAACGCTCGCAAACGGCGGAGCTGGCGATCGCGGCGATGGCACCCGTCGGCGCGGTGTTCACCTTTATTGCGCTGACCACCGGCTCTACCTGGGGGAAACCGATGTGGGGCACCTGGTGGGTCTGGGATGCGCGTCTGACGTCTGAGTTGGTGTTGCTGTTTATCTATATTGGCGTGATTGCGCTCTATAACGCGTTTGACGATCGTCGGCTGGCCGGGCGTGCCATGGCTATCATGGTGCTGGTTGGCGTGGTGAACCTGCCAATCATCCATTTTTCCGTGGAGTGGTGGAACACCCTGCATCAGGGGTCAACGAAAATGCAAAAAACCATCGACCCTGCGATGCGTCTTCCACTGCGACTGATGATGTTAGGGTTTATGAGCCTGTTTGTGACGTTGTCATTGATGCGCTTACGTAACCTGATCCTGATGCAACAGCGCCGTTCTTCCTGGGTGGCTGCGCTGGTTAACCCAAAAGGAGCCGCACGATGAATATCGCCTTTACCAGTTGGCAAGCGTTCTTTGCAATGGGCGGTTACGCCTTTTATGTCTGGTTAGCCGCAGCGCTAACGCTGCTGCCGCTTTGTGCCCTGCTAGGGCACACCCTGTGGTGCCGTCGCGTATTGTTGCGGGATATTGGGCGTCAGCAGGCGCGTGAACAGCGTAAGCATCAGGCACGCCAGAATACCGGGGAGGTGATGCCGTGAGTGTAGCGCGCAAAACCCGACTTTATGCCATAGCGGCCGTTGTTTGCGGGCTGGCGCTGACGATTGGTCTGACGCTTTATGCGTTACGCTCGAATATCGATCTCTTCTATACCCCCAGCGAAATCCTGTACGGAAAAAATGAGACGCAGGAAATACCGGTTATCGGGCAACGTTTACGCGTGGGCGGCATGGTGATGCCGGGCAGCGTGCGGCGTGATAGCCAAAACCTGAACGTGCATTTTACCGTGTATGACGCACAGGGCTCGGTAGAAGTGACCTATCAAGGCATCTTGCCGGACCTGTTCCGCGAAGGGCAAGGTGTGGTGGCGCAAGGGGTGTTGGAATCTGAAAATCGCATTGCGGCAAAAGAAGTGCTGGCGCGGCATGATGAAAAATACACGCCGCCGGAAGTGAAAGCGGCCATGGACGGACAACATCAACACCAGCCAGCGCCTGCGGCTAAAGAGGGTGCCCGCTTATGATGCCGGAGGTCGGGAATTATCTGCTCTGTCTGGCGCTGGGCGTGGCGTTATTGCTCAGTATTTATCCGCTGTGGGGGGCCACGCGTCAGGATGCACGCTTGATGGCGCTGGCTCGTCCGCTGGCCTGTGCGCTATTTGCCTTGGTGTTGGCATCGTTCCTGCTGCTGGTCTACGCGCTGGTCATTAACGATTTCACCGTGCTGTACGTCGTGAACAACTCGAACCGCGCATTGCCCGTGTGGTATCGGGTCGCCGCGGCCTGGGGAGCGCATGAAGGCTCGCTCCTGCTCTGGGTGCTCCTGATGAGTGGCTGGACGTTCGCCGTTGCCGTGCTGAGCCGCAGTATGTCGAGCGATGCCGTGGCGCGCGTGCTGGCGGTGATGGGGATGATTAACGCCGGCTTTTTACTGTTCATCGTACTGACGTCGAACCCGTTTACCCGCACACTGCCAGATTACCCGATTGAAGGGCGCGACTTGAATCCGTTGCTACAGGACATTGGTTTAATCTTCCATCCGCCGCTGCTTTACATGGGGTATGTCGGGTTTTCGGTGGCGTTTGCCTTTGCGGTGGCGTCGCTGCTGGCGGGACGTTTGGACAGCGCCTGGGCGCGCTGGTCACGCCCGTGGACGCAGGCAGCCTGGTCATTCTTGACGTTGGGGATCGTGCTGGGTTCTGGTTGGGCCTACTATGAGTTAGGCTGGGGCGGCTGGTGGTTTTGGGATCCGGTAGAGAATGCGTCGCTGATGCCGTGGCTGGTGGGGACGGCGCTGATGCACTCACTGTCAGTCACCGAAAAACGCGGCAGCTTTAAAGCCTGGACGGTGCTGTTAGCCATCGGCGCGTTCTCGCTCTGCCTGCTCGGCACTTTCCTGGTACGGTCGGGCGTGTTGGTCTCGGTGCACGCGTTTGCGTCTGACCCCTCGCGCGGGATGTTTATCCTGGGATTTCTGGTGATGGTGATTGGTGGTTCGCTGCTGCTGTTTGCTATCAAAGGTAACCGGGTGCGTTCTCGGGTCACCCACTCACTGTGGTCGCGTGAAACCTTCCTGCTGGGTAATAACCTGATTCTGGTCGCGGCAACGTTGGTGGTGCTATTGGGTACGCTGTTACCGTTGGTGCACAAGCAGCTCGGGCTCGGCAGTATTTCGATTGGTGCGCCGTTCTTCAACATCATGTTTACCGTGCTGATGGCCCCGTTTGCCCTGTTGTTGGGGGTAGGGCCGCTGGTACGTTGGCGGCGCGATGAGCCACAAAAATTGCGCAAACTGCTGCTGATTGCCATGGGGGTGACGGCACTGCTGTCACTGCTGCTGCCCTGGCTATTGCAAGACACCCTTATTGCCATGACGGTAGTTGGGTTGTCGATGGCGCTCTGGGTGTTCTTCCTGACGTTTTACGAACTGCACAGCAATGCAACCCGGCGTCACGGTCTGCTGCGTGGATTAACCTCGCTGTCCCGTAGCCAATGGGGAATGACCCTCGCTCATCTTGGCGTTGCGGTCACTGTGGTGGGCATCGCATTCAGCCAAAATTACAGCGTTGAGCGGGATGTACGCATGAAGGCGGGTGACAGTGCGCTTATCCATGATTACCGCTTTACCTTTGAAGGTGTGCGCGATGTGGCTGGCCCCAACTGGCACAGCGCCAAAGGAACCATTGTTATCACCCGCAATGACAAACATGAAGCGACGCTGAAAGCGGAAAAGCGCTTCTACACCACCAGCGGCATGATCATGACGGAAGCGGCGATTGACGCGGGCATCACCCGCGATCTCTACGCCGCGCTGGGGGAAGAGCTGGATGACGGCAGTTGGGCGGTACGGCTCTATTACAAACCCTTTATGCGCTGGATCTGGTACGGCGGTGGGTTGATGGCGTTGGGCGGTATCCTGTGCATGTTCGATCCGCGTTATCGCCTGCGCCGCGCCGTTCGGGAGAGTCAATCATGAGCCGTAGAGTGTTGTTTATTCCGTTGGCGCTGTTTTTACTGCTGGCCGTGGCGCTGCTGTGGCAACTGGTGCGCAACAGCGACGGTGACGATCCGATGCGGCTTGAATCTGCACTGATCGGCAAACCCATCCCGGCATTCCGTCTTGAATCTCTGGATGTGCCGGGAAAAGTCTACCAGCAATCTGAACTGCAAGATGGAAAGCCGCTGCTGCTCAACGTCTGGGCGACATGGTGCCCAACCTGCCGGGCGGAGCACCGCTTCCTGAATATGCTGGCGGCGCAGGGCGTGCGCATTGTGGGGATGAACTACAAGGACGATCGCGCCAAAGCGGTTGACTGGCTCAAAGAGCTGGGCAACCCGTATGCCATGAGCCTGTTTGATGGCAACGGCATGTTGGGGCTGGATCTTGGCGTGTACGGTGCGCCGGAAACCTTTCTGATCGATGGCCGTGGCATTATTCGCTACCGTCATGCCGGCGACCTTAACATGCAGGTGTGGCAGGAGACGCTCAAGCCGCTGTGGGAAAAATACAGTCGTGAGGGGGGCGCATGAGACTGATCGCTATGTTAGGCGCTCTGCTGCTGTCGTTTGGCGTACTGGCCTCCTCGGCTGACGCATGGCATTTTGACAACGAGGCGCAAGAACAACAGTTTCGTGAATTAACCACGCAATTGCGCTGCCCCAAATGCCAAAACAACAGCATTGCCGACTCGAATTCGATGATTGCCTCGGATATGCGGCAAAAAGTGTATGAGCTGATGCAGCAGGGGCAGAGCAAACAGCAGGTGGTTGACTACATGGTGAACCGCTATGGCTATTTTGTGACGTATGAACCGCCGTTAACGCCATTCACGGTTTTACTGTGGCTGCTGCCTGCGCTCTTTCTGGTTGCGGGCATCTGGATGATTGTGCGGCGCGCGCGTCGCACCACGCGCACCGATCCGCCGATGAGTGAACAAGAGAAAAAACGGCTGCAAGCGTTGTTAGGACGCACGGAGAAACGACCATGATGTTACTGACAACCGTGATTATTGTATCCTTGGCCGGGCTGGTGGCATTGCTGTTCGCGCCGTGGTCTTCGAAAAGCGACTACTCACGTGACGCGATAAATCAGGCACTGTATCACGACCGACTGCGTGAAATTGACGCGGACATTGCCAATGAAGGCCAGCGCACGCAATTGGTAGAAGACCTGCAACATACGCTGTTGCAGGACATTCCCGGTAGCGCTGGCGTGTCGCAGCGTCCGCTGAACCGCTGGGTATTGCTGCCCGGCATCGTGCTGTTGGCGGCGGTGAGCCTGAGTGTGTTTTGGCACACTGCTGCGATCAACCGGGTACAGGAGTGGCAGCAGGTGGTGGCATTGACCCCCGACCTGTTAAAACGCGCGCTCGACCCGCAGGCGGAGCCGCTGACCATTGAAGAGGTCGCCCGCCTCGGCCTGGGGCTGCGCAGCCAGTTGGAAGCACAGCCGGATAATGCACAGGACTGGTGGTTACTGGGGCGGATTGCCGGTCTGCTCAACAACTACGATATGTCCGTGCAGGCCTATGCCAACGCCTATCGACGCGATCCTCACAATAGCGAGTTGGCGTTGGATTATGCGGATATCCTGTCGCGCTCTACCAATCCGCGCGACAGCGAGCGTGGCGGTGAAATGCTCCGTGAATTGCTGCAAGCGGGTTCCGCCAATGTGCGCGCCTTGAGCCTGTTGGCGTTCAATGCCTATGAGGGGCAGCGTTATCAGGAAGCCATCGATGCCTGGAAAGGGATGTTGCGCGTGTTGCCGCCAAACGATACGCGTCGTGGGGTGATTGAGCGTAGCATTCAGCAGGCGGAAGCCGCGTTAGCGGCGGCTCCGTAGCGTCCGTAACGCCGGTTGTTGTTGGTACCGTGTATTTTTGTCTCTACCGTTAGGGTTTCGTGCGCGTTAACCCCTATCCTTATTTGCAACGCGTGTCGCACGCGCCCGACACGGGGTGTTCAAATGCCATCACCCCGTGGCCCCTGGCTGTTCGCTGGGAATCGCGCAGCTACGCGGTGCCTTCGGCGTTCGTGCCCGCGATTCGGACCGTCTGCGACGTGCTCCCTGCACGGCGCAGACTTTCGCGGCATCCATGCCGCTCATCCGGCGAGCACGCTCACCTCAGCGCTATTCTTTATGCGATACAAAAAATCAAAACATTAAAACCAAATAGTTCTGATGTGCTGTTGGGGGATTATCTGGCATTGCGATGGGAATCGGGAATTGGGACGGTTTTAGCCGTCCCACCAGGCTTAGAAGGGGTCAGAACTCGTTTTTGATACCGTGCATATCCGGTAGCTGATGCGCGATGCCTTTATGGCAATCAATGCAGGTTTGGCCGGTTTTAATCGCTTCGGTATGTTTCTCCATCGCCACCGTTTTTTGCCCTGAGTAGTCCATATAGTCAAAATTGTGGCAGTTGCGGCACTCCTGCGAGTTGTTGTTTTTCATCCGTCGCCACTCGTTTTGCGCCATCGTCAGCCGGTGTGCTTCAAACTTTTGCGGCGTATCAATGGTGCCCATGATCTTACCGTAAAGCTCTTTGCTGGCCTGAATTTTACGCACCATCTTAGGCACAAACTCATGGGGAACGTGGCAGTCCGGGCAGGTGGCGCGCACCCCACTGCGGTTGTTGTAGTGGGCGGTGGTCATGTATTCCTGATAAACGGTATTGTTCATCTCATGGCAACTGATACAAAACGCCTCGCTGTTGCTGTTTTCCATGCTTTTCTGAAAGGTCGCCAGAAAGAAAATACCGCCAGCAAAACCGGCAATCAACAGCGTCCCTAATGCCAGGCGACTCGGTCGACGCCACCACTGCCACACGCGGCGTAGCCATCCCGCTTTTTCAGGTTGTTTCATTGAAAACCTCACTGTCCAAAACCTTTAGAAGGGGTGAAGGTGTTGCCGGTAATCGGGGTGGCATCCGTCTGCGGCACGTGGCATTGCAGACAGAAGTAACGCGCAGGTGCGACATTGCCCAGCGTCTTGCCGTCACGATCCACAAAGTGGGTCGGGCTGACGCGCGGTGCATTGGTGGTGCGGTAGTTTTCTACGCTGTGGCATTGCAAACAGCGGTTAAATGTTGGCGTTACCTGATAGCCATCGACGCTGTGCGGGATCATCGGAGGTTGGTTGACGTAGTTGAGCGCCATTTTTTCTTGCTGTTTGGGCATGCGCGTGTTGCCCGGTTGGGCCGTAGAAATTTCCGGTGACTGACTTAACAGATCGGCCTGCGCCGTTGCGAAGGTACTGACAATCATTGCCAGGGCGGGTATCCAGCGACACCATCCCGTTCTTAAGCTCTGGCTTTTCATGATTTTGCTCCCGATTTCCATCTAAGGGTTATTTTAAAAACGTCTTCTGCGCAGACATCAATACAGCGTCCGCAGGTTATGCAGTCCCGGTCGGTGACCTGCACCGGGCTGTGTTTATCGAGTAAGGGCGCGCGCAGCACCTGCGGTTCTGGACAGACGTGAAAGCAGTCCATGCAGCGGGTACAGCGCGCGCGCTCGGTGGCTTCCACCGCCAGTGCGCCTTTGCTACCCAGCGCGCCATACAGCGCACCCGTTGGGCAAAGGTGTCCACACCAGCCGTGTTCGACCACCAGTAAATCAAACAGGAACAGGGCGATAAGCAGCCAGATGCCTGCGCCAAAGCCGAAAATCAATCCACGGCCGGTTAATGACACTGGGTTGACCCACTCCCACAGCAATCCGCCGGTCACGGCGCTGCCGAGCAGGATCAGCCCCAGCAGCCAGTAGCGCAGGCTGCGGGATAGCGTGGCGGATGCGGTGATACCGAGACGTCGCCGCAGCCAGGCTGCCAGATCGGTCAGCGGATTGACCGGGCACACCCAGCTACAAAACAGGCGTTTGCCTGCCAGCGCATAGCCGATAGCGATAACCAGCGCGCCGACCAGCGCGAGCATGGCGGGCAGGTGACCGCTGGCGAGGCTTTGCAGCACCATCAGCGGATCGCTGAACGGCACGGTATCAAGTAACCGGCTGGCGCTGTAGTTACCGTGCAGGATCCAGACACCGAACAGCGGGCCGCTGAGAAACATCAGCAGCACCAGCGATTGTGTCAGCCGCCGCAGCACCAGCCAGCGGTGACTTCGCCACCACCCTTTCCGGATTTGTGCCTCGCGTCCGGCGTCTTGCTTACGATTTGCCATCGCGCGCCTCCAGCCAGCTAAAGCGGTAGTGATGTCCAAGTTCCCCTTTTGCCAGCGAACGCGGCAACACCTTGATCGCTGGTTGTTCCAGTACGCAGGCTTTCTCGCATTTACCGCAACCGGTACAGGTATTGCTGTGTACCGTCGGCAGGAAGCGGGCGTGTTTGCCGGTACGCGGGTTGCGTTCCGGTTCCAGCGTGATCGCACTGTCAATCAAGGGGCAGACGCGATAACAGACATCGCAACGTAACCCTTGATAATTCAGGCAGTTTTCCTGGTCCAACAGCACCGCTAACCCCATGCGGGCATCATCAATGGCGTCCAGCGGTTGCAAGGCGCTACTGGGGCAGGCCGCGACACAGGGGATGTCTTCACACATTTCGCAGGGAATATCACGCGCGGTAAAATAGGGAGTACCCGCCGCCGGACCAGAAACCAGCGTTGCCAGTTTCAACGTCTGGTACGGGCACGCCTGCACACACTGACCGCAGCGAATGCATGCACCGGAGAATGCCGCTTCAGGCACGGCACCCGGCGGGCGCAGCCGCAGCACATCGGCCTGGCTGCGCCGCTGCTGAATACCGAGCACCGCCACCGCCGCCGATAATCCGGCAACGGTTCGTGCCGCGTCGCGTAGAAAGCGACGGCGGGCAGGCGATGAATTTTCCGGGCGAGCCATCTGCGTTACACCTTAGCCAGCTTGACGGCGCACTTCTTGAAATCCGCCTCTTTTGACAACGGGTCGGTGGCGTCCAGCGTCAGGACGTTAACCAACTGAGCGGCATCGAAGAACGGCATATACACCAGACCGCGCGGCGGTTTGTTACGGCCTCGCGTCTCGACCACGGAGACGATTTCTCCCCGGCGCGAGATGATCTTCACTTTTTCACCGCGGCGCAGATTGCGCTCTTTGGCATCCAGCGGGTGGATAAACAGCACCGCCTCGGGAAAGGCGCGGTGCAGCTCTGGTACGCGGCGCGTCATGCTGCCGGTGTGCCAGTGTTCCAGAACGCGACCAGTGGAGAGCCAGAGATCGTATTCGCTGTCAGGGGCTTCCGCCGCCGGTTCATAGGGCAGGGCGAAGATCACCGCTTTGCCATCCGGTTTGCCGTAGAAGCGATATGCCTCGCCCGCTTTGACGTAAGGATCGTGCCCTTCGCTGTAACGCCACTGGGTTTCTTTGCCGTCAACTACCGGCCAGCGCATGCCGCGCACCTGATGATAGGTGTCAAACGGCGCTAAATCGTGGCCGTGGCCCCGACCAAAGGCGGCGTATTCTTCAAACAGTCCTTTCTGCAAGTAGAAACCCAGCTCGCGCGACTCATCGTTGAGCTGGTTTTCTGCCAGTTCACTGAGCGGGAAGCGTTTAACCGCATCGTTGGCGAACAGTACGTCATAGAGCGTTTTGCCGCGATAATTCGGTTTTTGCGCCAGCAGCGTTTCCGGCCACACTTCTTCTACCTTGAAGCGCTTGGCAAAGCTGACGACCTGCCACAGATCGGATTTGGCTTCACCGGGCGCTTTAACCTGCTGGCGCCAGAACTGGGTGCGGCGCTCGGCGTTGCCGTAGGCACCCTCTTTTTCTACCCACATGGCGGTAGGTAAAATCAGGTCAGCGGCTAGTGCGCTGATGGTGGGATAGGGGTCGGACACCACAATAAAGTTGCGCGGATCGCGCCAGCCGGGCATACGCTCCTCATTAATATTGGGGCCGCCCTGCATGTTGTTATTGCACATCACCCAATAGGCATTGAGCGTGCCGTCTTTCAGCGCACGGTCTTGGGCAACAGCGTGCAAACCAATCTTATCGGGGATGGTGCCAGACGGCAGTTGCCACTGTTTCTCCGTGATGTCACGGTGTTTTTCGTTGGTGACCACCATGTCTGCCGGCAGGCGATGGGCGAAGGTGCCGACTTCACGTGCGGTGCCGCAGGCGGAAGGCTGTCCCGTTAACGAGAACGGACCACAGCCCGGTTGGGAGATCTTGCCAGTCAACAGGTGGATGTTATAGACCAGATTGTTGGCCCATACGCCGCGCGTGTGCTGGTTAAAGCCCATGGTCCAGTAAGAGATCACTTTCTTGTTGGGATCGGCGTAGAGTTTTGCCAGCGCTTCCAACTGATCGGCGGGAACACCGCTGAGCGCAGCGGTTTTCTCCAACGTGTATTCCGCGACAAAGGCTTTATACGCCTCAAACGTCATCGGCTCAGAGGCGTCAGAACCGGGATTTTTCGCTGCTTTTTCCAATGGATGCGTCGGGCGCAGGCCATAGCCGATGTCCGTCGCGCCTTTGCGAATATTCACATGCTGATTAAGGAATTTCTCGTTAACCGCATTGTTCTGAATGATGTAGTTGGCGATGTAGTTGAGAATGGCGAGATCGGTTTGCGGCGTAAACACCATGCCGTTATCCGCCAGTTCGAAGCTGCGGTGTTGGTAGGTGGAGAGCACCGCGACGTTGACGTTGGGGTTGGACAGGCGGCGATCGGTGATGCGTGACCACAGGATCGGGTGCATCTCGGCCATGTTGGAGCCCCAGAGTACGAACGCA
The DNA here is from genome assembly GCF_025962695.1 of Candidatus Symbiopectobacterium sp. NZEC135. Taxonomy (NCBI): domain Bacteria; kingdom Pseudomonadati; phylum Pseudomonadota; class Gammaproteobacteria; order Enterobacterales; family Enterobacteriaceae; genus Symbiopectobacterium; species Candidatus Symbiopectobacterium sp. NZEC135. Next base: position 34,954 of record NZ_JAGFPF010000028.1, read on the forward strand.
TCGGTTTGCTCGATGTCATCGTAGCAGCCCATGGGTTCATCCATGCCGAAGGTGCGCATGAAGCCGACGACGGCAGAGGCCATGCAGTGACGCGCATTCGGGTCGATATTGTTGGAGCGGAACCCGGCCTTGAACAATTTGGCGGCGGCGTAGCCTTCCCAGATGGTCCACTGGCCGGAACCGAACATGCCGATACCGTTCGGGCCTTTCTCTTTCAGTGCGGTTTTGAATTTCTCCGCCATGATGTCAAATGCCTGATCCCAAGAGATGGGGGTAAATTCCCCGTCTTTGTCGAACGCGCCATCGCGCATACGCAGCAGCGGTTGGGTCACGCGGTCCTGTCCGTACATGATTTTTGGCAGGAAATAGCCTTTGATACAGTTCAGGCCGCGGTTGACCGGTGCATCAGGATCGCCCTGGCTGGCAACGATACGGCCATTTTGCGTTCCGACCAGCACGCCACATCCCACGCCGCAAAAGCGACAGGGCGCTTTATCCCAGTGGATGCTGTCCTGCTGCTCGGTCACGGCGCGGACAGCCGTCGGTATACTGATGCCTGCTACCGTTGCCGCCGCTGCGACAGCGTTAGCCTTCATAAAGTGTCGTCGACTGAGTTTCATGGTGTTTCCTCACCCTGAGGTTGTTCATCAAGCTGGTGGTAAACCAGCGAAACCGCCAGTACGCCTGCAACTTCACGTATTGACGCTATGTGTTTTAGCAGCGTGTCTTCTGAATCTGACTCCAGCACTACGGCCATTTTCCCACTCTTGTTGTCGCAGGCGGCAACCTCCACGTTAGGGAGTGCGCCCAATGTCGCCGCCACGCTCGCGGTATTTTGCGTGTGGGCGTGAACCACTAAACTGCAAACGTGCCAGACTGTGTTCATCGGTTTTCCTGTTGCGCCGTGAGACGCTCTGCGGGGGTGGGTGTAACCACCGTTTTTATTATTGATATCGCGTGGGCGGGGCACCCGGCGATACAGGCACCACAGGCAGTACAATTCGCCTCATCAAGCCGTGGTGTGGCAACGCGGCCAAGCGTTGGGCGAAACAGGATGGCTTGCGCTTCGCAACTGTCCTGACAACTGCGACATTCCACCTGCTGTTGTGCCAGACAGCGTTCGCCGATTGACAGGCCGTATTCCCAGGGTGTGGTGTGTTGCTCGGCAAACAGCGCTTGTGGGCAGGCGCTGGCACAGGCATAGCAAAACGTGCATTCACCACGCAGGAAATCGATTACCGGAAATCCCCCCGGCCCGCGTTGCACAATGCCGGTGTGGCAGGCGGCAACGCAGGCGTTGCAACGCCTGCAGCCATCGATAAAAACCGCTTCCTCCCCGATCCACGGGGGACGCAGCGTGCTGTCTGCACGCTGGCGGCCACCGCTAAACAGGAAACGACGGGAGAGATCGGTCATGGCAATACGTTGCTCCGGCAGGGGAAAATGCCCCCAGAAAAAACACTGTTTTTGTAGGGGTTACACTATTCCTCTTACCGTTTAGTGGATAATCACCCTTTAGAGGTAAATACGGATGCAGGATCAAGCTTATGCCGGATTACCACGCGGCCTGCTCGCCTGATTGATGACAGAAAGGGATAATGGTGCCAGCCGCATTTTTGATGCGCTCTGGGTGATTTATGTGATGTGAAAGGGGATTAATCGTCGTGATGGTCAAACGTCCTGTCTCTACCAGCCTTGCTCGTGCTTTCTTTTACATCGCCTTGCTGTCGTTCCTGACAACCGGTATCGCGTTGTTGACCCTGGCGAGCGGCCTGCGCGATGCCGAAGCGATCAACATCGCAGGCTCCATGCGTATGCAGAGCTATCGCATGGGCTATGACTTGCAGGGCGATCGCACCGAATTAACCCAGCACCGCCAGTTTTATGCGCAAACGCTGGATTCGCCGGTGTTTCATCTGCTGGCGCGCTGGTACGTGCCGCGTGAGGTGCACGAGCAATATACTACGCTATTGATGAACTGGACGGTGATGGACGAGCGGCTGGGCGCGGGCGATCTCGAGTGGTATCAACAGAATATTGCCCGCTATGTCACCCAGATTGACCATTTTGTACTGGCATTGCAGCACTATTCCGAGCGCAAAATGAAGATAGTGGTGGCGACATCAATGATTGGGGCTGTCACCATTTATATACTGATCTTTTTCACGCTGCGTCGCATTCGCCGTCAGGTGGTGGTGCCGCTCAGCAAGCTGATGGCGGCCTGTGCGGCGGTAGAAAAAGGCTACTTCACCCATACTCGGCTGGACACGTCGCTGCCAAACGAACTGGGGTTGCTGGCGCAAACCTTCACCCGCATGACGGATGAGCTGCACAAACTCTACCGCTCGCTCGAGGAGAAGGTTCGGCAAAAAACGCTACGCCTGCAAGAAGCGAACCGCATGTTGAAGGTGCTGTATAACTGTTCGCAGGCGCTGAATGTCAGCACGATCGACCGGCACTGTTTCCAGCGCATCTTGCAGATAGTTCACCGCTATGAAACGGTTGGCTGTCTGGAAATGTGTGTCGGTGAGAACTGGCGGCTGAGCGAAGGGAAGGAAAATGTGGGGGCGGCGTGGCAGGCATTGCCCATCCGTTTGCAAGACGTCGAATTTGGGCAACTGCGCTGGCAGGCCTCCACGCAACAGCCATCGACGCAACTGATGGAGAGCGTCGCCAACATGCTGGGGCGCGGCCTCTATTTTAATCAGGCGCAGAAGCACTACCAACAGCTGTTGCTGATGGAAGAGCGCGCCACGATTGCCCGAGAGTTGCATGACTCGTTGGCGCAGGTGCTTGCCTACTTGAATATCCAACTGACGCTGCTCAAGCGCGCGGTAGCGGAAGAAAATGTGCAGGCCAGGCACATCATCACAGATTTTGAGCAGGCGCTGAGTGATGCTTATCGTCAACTGCGCGAGCTGTTGGTGACGTTTCGTTTGACGTTGCAGCAAGCGGATTTACCGGCTGCATTACAAGAGATGATTGAACCGCTGCGTGCGCAAACCAGCGCCAACATCCAGATCGATTGCCGCATTCCGACTCAGGCGCTGGATGCGGCGCAGCAAGTGCATTTGCTGCAAATCATCCGTGAAGCGGTGTTGAACGCCATCAAGCATGCGCAGGCGACGACCATTGAGATCAGTTGCCGTACGCAACCCGATGGCGGTCACTGTGTTGATATCCGTGATGATGGACGCGGTATTGGCAGTCAGGAGGAGCCCGTGGGGCACTACGGCCTGAATATTATGCACGAACGCGCCGAGCGCTTGGGCGGCACGCTCTCTATCGGTTCCCATCCTGAGGGGGGAACGCGGGTCAGCGTGTGTTTTTCAGCGCCTGCGACCGGGCACAGCAGTAATAACAATATCAATGATAAAGAAGAATAAGATCTGTCCTTTGGGAGTGAGTAATGTCAGAAACATTGAGCCACCGCGTGTTGATTGTCGACGATCATCCGCTTATGCGCCGGGGTATCCGCCAATTATTGGAAACCGATGCGATTTTTGAGGTCATTGGGGAAGCCAGCAATGGTATGGAGGCGCTCAGCCTCGCCAATCGTGATTCACCCGATATTATTTTGCTCGACCTGAATATGAAAGGGTTGAGCGGATTGGATACGCTGCACGCGCTGCGGCGTGATGGCATCAGTGCGCGCATTATCGTGCTGACCGTGTCGGATTCACCGGGGGATATTTACGCGCTGGTGGATGCGGGAGCCGATGGGTATCTGCTGAAAGACAGCGCGCCGGAGAACCTGTTGGCAGCGATCCGTAACGGCGATGCCTTCAGCGAGCAGGTGAAAGCGGTTTTACAAAACCGCATGGCGCTGCAAGAGATCCCCTCACCGTTTACCGTACTCACCGAGCGTGAACTGGACGTGCTTCAGGAAGTGGCATCGGGGCTGTCCAATAAGCAGATTGCTTCTGCGCTGTTCATTTCGGAAGAGACGGTGAAAGTGCATATCCGCAATATCTTGCGCAAGTTGAACGTGAGTTCGCGCGTGGCAGCGACCGTGTTGTATCTGCAAACGCGCGGTTTATAACGTCAGAGCGTCAGATCTTTGGTTTTTTGATTAGCGCCCATTGGATCGACAATACGCTCAGCATCACGATAATCAGCCCGGGCAATGCCATTCCCTGAATGCGCTGCCCGAGAAATACCCACCCCAGCACCACGGCCGTGACCGGGCTCAGCAGGCTCATTGCCGACACTGCGACCGGTGAAAGACGGCGAATGCCGCGAAACCACAGTGCGTAGGCCAGCATCGCACCTGCCACGCACAGCCACAGATAACCGGCAACTTGCGTGGCTGTTAGCGTGGGTAGCGGCGGATCGACCAGCAGTGCTACCGGCAATAAAAACATCCCGCCGAGCAGTAACTGCCATCCGGTCAACGCCATCACTGGCATCGAGAGCGACCAACGCCGCGACAGCCAGGTGCCCAATGCCATGCAGACAGCACCCAGAAACGCCGCGCCAATCCCGATGGTGTCGACGACGGTCTGTGGTGAAAGCAGCAACATCCCCATGCCGATAACGCCGATAAAGGCAGACAGAACGGCGGTGAGGGGGGAGCGCTGTCGATCAATTCCCCAGGCCAACAGCATGACCAGCAGCGGTTGTATCGCACCGATAACGGCGGCCAAACCGCCGGGTAAACGGTAGGCGGCGATAAATAACAGCGCCTGAAACGCGCCGATATTGAGGATGCCGGTGACGATGAGTTTCCACCACTCATTGCGTAACGGGAAATGACGACACCATAACAGCAGCGCACATCCCGCAGGCAGGACACGCAGCAGCGCTGCGATAAAGGGGCGGTCAGGCGGCAGAAACTGCGTGGTAACGATATAGGTTGTGCCCCAAATCGTGGGTGCCAGCGCGGTAAGCAACAGATCGAAAAGGGGATAACGTGACAAAAAGGCCATGATTTTATCTTTGCTTCAAGCTAAATTAGTAAGCAAAGTATGCAATGATAATTATCTTGATATCAAGATAAATGAGCGAGTGATGACAAAAAAAACGCAGGCGGATGCCGTCGATCGAATTTTAGAACAGTGGAAACGTGAGCGCCCGGATCTGGATTGCAGTCCGATGGGACCGATCGGACGACTGAAACGCTGTGCATTGCTGCTGGAGCCGCGTGTTGACGAGGCCTTCGTAGAGCACGGGCTGGTACGTTGGGAATTTGATATGCTTGCCACGCTGCGGCGTGCTGGCGCGCCGTTTGTTCTCTCTCCCACACAGCTGTTTTCTACCCTGATGATCACCTCTGGCACCATCACGCACCGGCTGAAAGCGTTGGAAAAACGCGCGTTTATTTCGCGCTTGCCTAACCCGGAGGATGCACGCAGCATGTTGGTGGCGCTGACGCCGCAAGGACGCGAGGTTATCGACTGCGCCGTCGAAACCCATATTGAAAACGAGCGACAACTGCTGTCTGGGCTGTCTGCGGCGCAGCGCCAGCAGTTGAACGAGGCGCTTTCCACCCTGATGCGACTGCTGGAAAACGAGTAGGCCCCTTAACCGGGAAAATCTAGCCCAAGGTGCTGCGTCGCACGGGAAGGGCGTTGAACACGCGTCGGGATGGTGTTCCGGTGGTCGGCGCGATCACCAGCTGGCATGCGGCTTCCGCCATCTCAGCCAACGGCTGAGCGAAGGTGGTCAGGTCATAGCCCAGCCAACTGGCCTGCTCGATATCATCGAAGCCGATGATACTGATATCTTCTGGAATGCGCAGGCCGAACTCGTGCCGAGCGGCGTCGATAAAACCGCAGGCAATCAGATCGGTGACGCAAAACACCCCGTCCGGGCGCGTTTCTGCGCTTAACAACGCGCGCGCGGCGGTAACGCCCGTCAGGTAACTGGCGCTGCCCGGTTGGGTCAGCGTGACGTTAACCCCCCGTTCGGCCGCCGCATCGAGAAAGCGTGTCTCGCGCAGCACCATGCTGGGAGAACGCGCCGATGACGACACCAACGCAATCTGCTGACAGCCGGCACCGAGCAACAAGGCTAACGCATCGGTCATTGTCGAACGGTAGTCAATCTCGATATTGTCCGCTCCTTCAAACTGTCCCATACGGTTAATCAAAATTACCTGTTGTCCGCTTTGCAGGCAGGTTTCAATCAGCGCACCCGGTGGTTTGCCTGACAACACAATCGTCGCTGTCGAACGGTAATTCAGGGTTTGTTGTAGAGCCTCCCTGACATTCTCCTCACCGTCGTCGGTATTGATCACCATTACCGCGCGTCCAGCATGGTTCAGACGGCGGGTGAGGTGCTCCAGCAGGCTGGCCTGATAAGGTGCCGCCAGATTACCGCCCAGAATACACACTGGGCGACAAGCCTCTTTGGAGAGGCCGCGTGCCAGGTGATTGACGTGGTAGTTGAGCGTTTGTGCGGCGGCAAGCACTTTGCGCCGCGTCTCCGCGGAGACGCTGCTGCCCGGTGTGAAGGTGCGCGATACCGCAGAACGCGATACGCCCGCCAATTGTGCAACTTCGGCGGCGCTGGCAAACCCGCTATTTTTGCTGTAACTGCTCTCACTCATCGCGCGATTCCGTTGCAATCAATGCCTTTTCACGCAGGATGGCATGTTCAGCCAGACGCGTCAGCGACGGCTTCGGCGTTTCAAACCATTCCTCCGGGTGTAGCTGGCGCTTCTCTCGAATCAGCGCGATGGCAGCGTCAAGCGTCGGATAACGTTCCGGGCATTCGAGGTGCATAAACAGGGCGACCAGCGCCACAGAACGGCTACGCCCGCCGCGACAGTTGACCAGAATATTGCCTCGCCTGTGGTTGCGGTAAGAGGGTTTATCGGGAATTTGCTGTAACAACGCGCTGCGCATCAAGTGATAGCCTGCGTGCAGCATCTCCGGCGCATTGCCTTCGCCATCAATCAGCCCGAGTTTGTAATAGCGCACCGGGCCGGCCCCGTGGGAAAGCAGATGGGTATCCGGTGTTGCTTCTTGGGTGGTCACCCAATCGATATCGAGATTCACCGCGCAATTAATCACGATGCCGATATCGTGTTCGGCCAGCAGCGCGGCGTCGCATACGCCGCTGGCACCGCCGATATAGATATCCATGCCCCAGCCGGGAAAGTTTTCGCTAATCAGGCTGATGGGGGGGCGCGGGTATACCGGCGTGGAAGGAGAAACGGGCACCGGCGCTACCGCCTCGCTTGCCAGCGGAATGCTGGCGGCGCGCGCTAACGCTGTGGCGACACCCGGTGCCGCCGCCAGCACTGGCAGGCCGTTATACAGGCCTGCGGCATCCTGAGGAACGATCCCGGTTTGCCCTCCCGCTTCGCGTACCAGCAGTAATCCAGCCAGACAGTCCCAGGCGTTCATGTGGATTTCCACATAGCCATCAGTGCGACCTTCCGCAACCCACGCCAGCGCCAGCGCCCCTGAACCGCCACGGCGGATGCTGGCTCCCAGATTGAGCAGGGCTGCCATCACATCCAGATAGCGTCGCTGGCTATGGCGCGCCGACCACCCCAGTTCAAAAGAGGCCAACTGCGTGTCCGCGATAGTGGTGCAGCGCAGCGTTTGACCATTTTTCAGCGCATAGTGTCCACGGCGTGCCAGATAGAGCTCCTGACTGACCGGGTTATAGATGGCACCCAGTTCCGTCGTCCCTTGATGAACCCAGGCGATACACACGCAGAAATGGGCGATTCCGCGCGCAAAGTTGGCGGTCCCATCGATCGGATCGACAACCCATAAACTTGCTGTGTTGGCGGGTTGCCGCGCGGACTCTTCACCCAGAATCAGATCGTCGGGAAAGGCGTCGCCAAGTTCCCGTAAAATCAGGGCTTCAACCAACGTGTCTGCTTCGGTCAGGATATCCTGATGGCCCTTGAGTTCATATTCCCCCGCTTTGCGCGAATGAAAATAGCGCAGGGCGGTATCGCCAGCGTCCAGAATGATGCGTTTTAATGCCGCTTCGCGCTGCTCAATATCGATGTTCGTCAACGTAATCTGCCTGTTTTAAAATGAAGAGGGGGGATGTCATGGTCTGAATGACCGGTTATTTCTTGTAGCTCAGGCTCCAGATATCTTGCCAGTCCTGCCGACTTTTCCAATCTTCTTTAGCCGTGTCCGTCAGATATTCCATCAATTCTGCGCGGTATTTTTCAATCCCGGACGCTTCGTTGGCGGGCAGTGAGACTGTCTGGTTGGTGGACATTTTGCCATCGACGCTCTGCGGCTCAATCCCTTCTGCGCTCAGCAAATAGTGGATAAACAGCTTGGCGGCGTTAGGGCTGTGGCTGCCAGTGGCGATAACCCCCAGACTGGGATAATTCCAGCCGATAAACGGTTTGAGCCCGTTACACAACCCCAGCTTCATCCCTTGTTGGTTATCACGGAATTTTGCGGTTGATACCAGACCGACAAAATCGGCGTTGCCGTCCGGTGCGCCAATGGCAGAGGCCGCGTCATTATCGGAGTGGGTGAGCAACACACCGTTGCCTGCCAGCGCTTTGACAAACGCCGCTGTGGCTGATTTCTCGTTGGTTTGCAGCGGCTTACCGAATTGTTGTTGGTACGCGTCGCGGATTTGCTGGTCGTAGTGAGTTTCCATCTGGCTGAACCAATCCGTGTAGGCGGGTTTGCCGGTCGGGTCCTGCATCGCCACCTTGCCACGCCATTCGGGTTGGGTGAGCTGCCAGATATTGGTGACGGGGCAGGTGGTGTGACGTGTGGTATTGTAGGCAAACACGTTGGGTGCCAGCACCACGGTTAACGGGTTTTGATAACGGGCGGCGATGTGGCCTTTCAGGTCATCCGGAACCCAGCTTTGCACGTAGCCCTTACTGAGCAACTGCGTGATTGCCGCCGGGGTATCTTCCACGATAGCGACATCGGCCCTGACGTTTTTGGCTTGCGCTTCACGGCTGATAATTTCGATGATCTGCGGCGCATCGGCTTTTACGCCAGTGGCCTTAAGCCCGTACTTTTCGCTAAAGGCTTTGGCCTGCTGCACGATTTTACCGGTTGACGCATAAACGGTTAACGGGTTTTCTTGCTGTGCGGCGGCGATCAGGGCTTGCAGTTCGGCGGTTTCAGCATGGGTTAACGGGCTGATTAGCAAAGTACTGGTGACCAACAGTGCGGTGAATGTGCGCTTCATCGTGACTCCTGATAATAAGTAAGGGGATTACTGGGCGGCTATTTCGTGGCGTAGCCCATGGCGATTGAAAAAGTGCAGCGAGTGGGTCGGCAGCTGGCAGAACACTTGCTGATGGGGCTGCCAGCGCGGTCGCAGTTGCGTTGAATGGAACAGCCGATCGTTGCCGGCGACCAGTTCAATGATCCAACTGCCGCCGGTAGGCATAATGTTATCGATGGTCATGGCAACGCCGTTGTTGCCTGCGTCAGCGCTGAGAACAATCTCTTCGGGTCGGATACCGCACAGCTCGGTGTATTCGCTGCTGTGCAGGGAAAAACGCTGGTGCAGATGTTGCGCCAAATGGCTCAATGGCGGGTGCAGCGGGATCATATTGAGCTTGGGCGTGCCAATAAATTCGGCGACAAAGCGGTTGGCGGGTGCGGCATAGATTTGATCCGGCGTGCCGACCTGTTGCATCTGCCCGGCGCTCATCACCGCGATGGTGGTCGCCAGAGTCATCGCCTCCCACTGATCGTGACTGACAAACACGATGGTGGTACCGAAGGTTTCGTGCAGGCGGCGTAACTCAGCCCGCATTTCCAGACGCAATGTGGCGTCCAGATTTGAGAGTGGCTCATCAAGCAACAGCACGCCGGGATTCACCGCCAGCATGCGCGCCAGCGCGACGCGTTGCTGCTGTCCACCGGAGAGTTGCGCCGGATAACGTTTGGCATAATCCGCAATGCGCAATTTTTCCATCACGTCCTGTGTGCGTGCGATACGCGCCGGCGTCGGGACTTTTTGTAGACGCAGACCAAAATCGACATTCTGTTCGACCGTCATATGGGGCCAGAGCGCATAGCTTTGAAACACCAGACCGATGCCGCGTTTCTCGGGCGGAACATAAATACCCTGCGTAACGGAGTCGACCACCTTGTCACCGATGACAATCTCCCCGTCGCTGGCGTGCTCAATCCCGGCAATCATGCGCAAAATGGTGGTTTTTCCGCAGCCAGACGGCCCGAGCAAGCACATGAATTCACCGTCGTTGACGGTCAGACTGATGTTGTTTACTGCCGGGCTATCACTGCCGGCGTATGTTTTGGTGAGATGGGACAACTGGATGGAAGGCATGTTAGTTCTCCAGCGCGTCAGCCAGGCCAGTACCGGTGATCTTCTGGATCATCACCGTACCTGCCCATGAAATCAGCGCAATCATCAGTACCACGGCGTTGGCCGCCTGCTGGTAGTTGTAGTCAATCAAACGCAGGGAATAGGTTGTCAGCACATCGGTTGCGGGGGTGGCGAGAATGACAAACAGACTCACTCCCTTGATGCCCGAGATAAATGGCAGCAGGATGCCGGTCGCCAGCGGACCAGCTTGAATCGGAATCACGATGCGGCGCAAGCGCGCCAACCAACCGGCACCGGCAATCTGCGCGGCTTCTTCAGCTTCTTTGCCTAGCTGGGTCATGGCGGCAATACCAGAACGGCTGGCATAAGGCATTTTTTCTGCAATCAGCGCCAGAATTAAGATCAGCGGCGTGCCATAGAGAGCAGGAATGGGGCCTCTTGCTACTGCAAAGAGAGAGAGAAACGCTGTGGCAAAGGCAATGCCAGGCACCAGATAGGGCAGAAACGTCAATTGACGCAGGCAGTTGGCAATCCAACGGAAATGGCAGCGCATCACGGCATAGCCCACCAGCAGACCGAGTACGCCACAGGTGACAGACGCGGAGCCGACGATAAGCAAGGTATTTCCCACCGTGCGCCAAAATTCGGGCGTCAGCAGTATGCCGTTATGCAGCGCTACCGTATCGAGGTTGTGACCAACCCAGTAGGCCAGGGTGAAATTATCCGCCGTGAAGCGACCGGGCAGCAGCATCACCGTAGAAAGAAACAGCGTCAGCAGAGGGATGGCGACCCCTAGCACAATAAAAGTAAGCGGCACGGCGGCGGCCAAAATACGCCAACGCCCGAGTGAGCGGCGACGCTCCATGACCCCTTTGCCGCCTACCGTGACAAAGCGTTTCGCCTCGCGCAGCATTTTCATGTCCAGCAGCAAGGTGATCATGCCCATCAGCATAATCACGGTGGCAATAACCGCAGCCACACCGGATTGGCGGGTGCTGATGGCCCGGTATAGGCTGGTCGATAACGTATCAAAATGGACCGGCAGACCGAGAATATAGGGCAGGGCAAACTCGCCGATGCAGTCGGCAAAAATCAGCAACGATGCCGATAGCAACGCGGGACGCACCAGTGGGATAATGATTTTGAACGCAATGACATTGCGTGAGGCACCCAGTACACGGGCGCACTCTTCCATCTGACTGTCGATACGCCTCAGAGCATTCCCGACGATCAGGATAACCAATGGCGTGTAGTGCAAGGCCATGATGACCACAATGGGAAAATAGCCGTAGGCCATCCAATTGGGTGTCTGGATCCCCATGGCTTCCAGCCAACCAGGTTGGCCGCCAATTGCATGGTTCTTGAACAGGGTGGTCCAGGCCAGCGCGAAGGTCCAGGAAGGGAGCATAAACGGCACAATGAGCAGGGTGGCGAAACCCTTACGCCCGGCAATATCGGTGCGGTGAATAAGCCAGGCAAGCGTGATGCCCACCACCAGTGCGCCGACGACGGTACTCACTGCCACCGCCAAGGTGTTCAGTAACGGTGTCCACAGCAGCAGATCGGACATTCTTGAGGCTAACGTGCGCAGCAGATAATAGGCAGTCAATGCGCCCTCAGCGGCATCGGTGCGACCTTCATCGCCGCTTTGCACCAGTCCCGCATTCAGTAAAACGGAAAGCACCGGTGCCAGAATGATCCCGCTAAACAGCATCAGCAGCAGTGCGCCAAGCCAATTGGCGGGTTCGTGGCTGGCGATAGACAGCGTGTGGCGCAGCATTGACCACGTGGTTTTTCGGTGGCGAATCTCGGCTTGGTAAGACACGGATTTATCCCTGACTGTTGACGACAGGCAGGAATATAGCGAGGCAATGTTACAGTTTGTCGAGTGTCTTGCACCTATGTGCAAAACAGGTGTTGTTGCTTATGGTGATTAAGCGCTGGAGGGGCTGCAGACGAAGACGGAAGCCACTGGAGCGCCTCAAAAACATCATCAGACAACTACATCGATAAGTTACCGGGCGTGTTAGCTCCGTTTTTTCTGACAATAGCGATAAGATTTGTAACTCAGGGGTAAAGCGCCAATATGATAGGTACAGCACAGACCCACGAGGGTCACAATAATATTGCTGATAAAAGACGCCGTGCTCATGGGATATTTAAAATAAATGTTTAGAAAAAACACGGCAATTATCAGCAAAAATATCGAAAATACGTTATAAAAACGATGCTTTAAAAGAGGTACGAACGAAAGTAAGGTTGTCTCAGTATTACCTTTTTCTACCCCACGTCTGATGAGCTTTTGCATATGAGCAATGTCTTTAGGCGTGAAGCCATTTTCCAGCAGCGTTGCTTCCATTTCATCATTGTTCATGTTTGATCCTTCAATTTTTACACTGTAATGCAAATATACCTCATTCTATCCGATTGAATGTAGTAGGATTTACTGAGTTGATCCGTTCAAATACCTGATCAAAACGTCCTTCTCGTTCGGCCAGTCGCTGCAACCGGGCACGTTCAACAATGATTTCTTCAGGTGTTGGTGTTTCACAAAACAGCGCCATCACCTCATCGATAAATGCCTCGAGCGGTAGGTATCCTTCCCGGTTGGCCTGGCCTGGCGTCAGTTCGGTCTGGATCGCGGGTGGAACCAGTTCGATGACTTCTATCTGCCCGGAAAGTCGATGGCGTAAAGATTGGGTCATGGAATGGATAGCCGCTTTGGTTGCGCTATAAATTGCTGCGTCAGTACGCGGTACAAATGCCAGACCGGAAGAGACATTGACAATAACAGCGTCAGACTGGCTTTTAAGATGGTCAAGCAGGGCGTTAGTCAGACGGACAGGTCCGAGTAAATTGGTGGTAATATGCGCCTCAGCATCAAGTAAATCGCCTCTTGTACTGAGATCGTCGTAGCGCATAATGCCTGCATTGTTGATCAGGACGTTAAGGGCGGGATAGTCATCCACGACCCGTTGTGCAAACGCATTAATGGCCGCGGGGTCATCGATATCAAGCTCAATTGCATGCATATTCGCTCTTCCTGCAATCGTTTCCTTGAGGGACTGTAAGCGTCTGCCGCTGACAATAACGGTATTGCCCAATTCGTGGAAGCGCAAGGCCAGTTCCCGGCCAATGCCAGAGCCGCCCCCGGTGATAAGTATGGTGTTATCTGCTGTTTTCATGCTGAAGCCTGCCTTTTAAGTTGGAGTAGTAACGCGTGTGCTTAAGACAGTAGGAGTATTTACGCCTTTTAGGAAGTAGGCACTGAAAAGTACCCTACTTACCTTGCGGTAAGATTTAGGCATAGCGAGGCGGTGAGTCGTTTCATTCTGGTAAGAAATTTCGATCTCCAGCATACTTTCTGAAATAGACTGCCCAAATGGGCGATAACATTCTAAAAGAGAGTATGACTTTGAACGACAACGCACTGAGTCACGAGGACGTGCAGGAAAAGCTATCGCACGCTAAGAAACCTGATCCTCACGTTGAAGCACTGGTTAATGACGTCATCGCCAGAGTTGCAGACAAGTGGACAATGCTGATACTCGAGGCTTTGGCTGAACAGGGCAAATTGCGTTTTACACAACTGGCGAGACACGTGACCGGCATCAGCCAGAAAATGCTCACACAGACGCTAAGAGATATGGAACGGGAAGGGCTGGTTATTCGTACGGTTTATCCTGTCGTGCCGCCAAAAGTGGAATACCAACTGACCGATTTAGGGCTGAGCCTGGGGGCTGCATTTTGTGGTGTGTGGGTGTGGGCTGAAGAAAACCTTGCAACGATTCGGCATGCTCGTGCGGCCTTTGATCTGAGAAAAAAGGGCGATTAGACGCACTGTTCCGGCAGATTGATGAGCCTGGTGACCGTAAATACCGCTAAAAACAATCTACCTGAACCGTTTACAACTCGCCATGATCGCGCAACGTAACCAATGATGGGCCGGATCGGCATTTTTCCTGAAATGCCAGGCTTGTTCAAACTTGAAACCATTAAGTTCAAGGGGTGGTGTAAACCGACAAATAGCATCATGACAATCTCCTGGTATCACCGTACGGCTAGCGATGGTTAATACAAGGTCGGTTCCGGGAAGCAGGTCTACTGCGGCACTCCAGTGAGGAAGTGCCACACAAATGTGTCGCTTTAGTCCCTTGGACATCAGTGCTTTTTCAATTTCATCAACCGTATCCGGCAGCGTCGCAAGTTGTACGTGTGGCTTAGCCAACCACTCTTCAAGCGTCAGATGACGGTTAGCAGGTAGAAAACGTCTGTCGGCAAGACAAATAAACGCTTCAGTGAACAGCGTCTCCTTCTCAACACTTTCCACAACATTCGGGAAAACGCCAAGCGCAAGGTCCACTTCACCATCCTCAAGTTGCGCCAGCATCATTTCTCTACTGGCTTGTATAATCGCCAGATCCATTCCCGGTGCATTTTGTCGCAGATGAATCATCAAGGAGGGTAATACTATCCTTGCTGCGTAATCGGACATGGCTATCCTGAAGCGTCGTTTTGCCGTATAGGGATCAAATACTGACGGGGCTAACAGTCTATCCAACCCCTGAAGCAAGGTTTCAAGCGGAGGAAGAAGTGCGTGAGCTTTGGCCGAAAGCGTCATTTTTCCGTTCTTACGCACCAGTAATGGATCCTGGAAGTGAGCTCTCAGTTGGGCCAGCGAGTGACTTACCGCCGGCTGGCTGCGATGGAGCCTGAGTGCCGCACGCGTAACGTGTTTCTCAGCAAGCAGGGCGTGTAAAGTCAGGAGCAGGTTAAGATCGATTTTCCTTAAAGTATCCATTTCATGCATATCCTGTATGCAAATTAAGAATTTCAATAAATATAAAGGATAGTGAAAGATACCTCTATCGCATAATTCTCCCTCTGGAGGTATTACATGTTTATTAAAGGCATCGTCTTATCACTTTTCCCGGCAGCAATCGCTCTGGTTGCTGGTGCGTTGTTGCCGTTTCAGGTATCGAGTAATGCTGCGGTAGGTAAGGCGCTGGGACACCCGCTTTGGGGGGCGCTTGTCTCTCTCATTGTCAGTTTGCTTGTGTTGTTACCCCTGTTGTGGTTTTTCAAAGCGCCTAGCCCTCGTCTGAGCAATGCCCTGGAGGGGCCTTGGTGGCTATGGATTGGGGGAGTATTTGGTGCACTTTATGTTGTCAGTTCAACCGCCTTAACACCCAGGCTCGGGGCCGCCAGTTTCATTGTTCTGGTCGTGGCTGGTCAGATGATCACGGCGATACTTGTTGATCAGTTTGGTTTGATGGGGCTCGCCCAGCGCCCCGTCACGCTTGCCCGAATCGCTGGGGTGATACTGATTGTTGCAGGCGCTGTTCTCATTCAGCACACGGGAAATGGCGGAGGAGAATCAAAACGGTTGAAACTGAATACACCCGATCCTGAAATCAGGTGTCAGGATTCGAACCCAGCCCCAACCTCATCGCCGACATAATGCGCTAAGGCCTCTTGCGAGCCACGGCCTCCGCGATGGGGCCGTTTTCTAAACGTGTCCGTTTAACGGTGGACTCATTGGCCTTTGGCTTTTTTACCGTGCAGACAATGCAAAGCGGTTCTCAAGTACATCCACAATTTCGTCTTCTGCCAGCAATTGTGTCTCTATCCTGTCTGCGGTAATCGTCTTAAGCGTATTGCCAAGCAGGATAACGCGTCCCTCAGGTCCGTGCTGTATAACAAGCAGCTTTTGTACAAAGACGGCATCGGGGTGCGTGGAGTTAAGGTAATTGGCCGGAACAAAGTCAATCCATTCCTGAGGTGACAGGTCAAAAGCGTATTGATCGGACCAACGTCCTTCAACCTTTGCCTGTAGCAGATAGTATCCGCTCGCATCACGACTAAGCCGGAACGTATCGAAATCCTGGGTGATGTCCGTATCCAGTTGGTCTAAGGCCAGCGGCGCGCGGATACCGTAGCTTCCAAACCCAAGGTCGCAAAGCCACTGACGACCATCGACTTCGGCGATGACCGCCATATGCGTTTTAGGCCGGCGTGCAGGGTAAAACATGGGCCGTGCCGCAACAAAACGGTAGGTAATACCCAGCGCTTCCAGCGCCATCGTAAACAGCCCGTTGAGTTCATAGCAGTAGCCGCCCCGTCCCTGCTGTAATAGCTTATCGGCAATATCATCAGGTACCATCGAAACGATGTTACCTGCCTGTACATCCAGATTTTCAAAGGGGATCGAAAAGAGCTGGTGACGCATGAGCGCGTGGAGTGTAGCGGTATCAGCAGCCGCATGTCCGCTATAACCGATGCGCCGTAAGTAGAGGGAAAGATCAAAATTGTCGCTGTGCATGTGACTTCCTAGGCTGGTTTGTGTTGAACACACTATAGATGGCGCCCCGCATCGCCTGTATAGTCAGATTTATCAAAAATCAGACTGTACAGATTCCGATGTCCGACCCATTCCCGTCGACTCCCCACTACCGCCGAATCGCCGAGATGCTGCGGCTTACACTTGCTTCAGGCGCTTTACGAACAGGAGATCGTATGATCTCCGCGCGTAAACTGGCCGAGCGCGAGCAGGTCAGTCTCCCTACGGCGCTGGAAGCCCTGCGTTATCTTGAGACGGAGGGCCTGATTATCGCGCGACCGCGTTCAGGCTACTTTGTCCACCAGATCCCCCCCAGTGGGGAGGCACAAAGCACTGCTTCTTCATCTGGGCCCGTGCCGGTGACCATGTCCGCCATAGCCCGATCGCTGTTCGGTAGCGCGGAAGCACGTCTGGTCCCGCTTGGTGCTGCACTACCCGATCCCACCTGGCTTCCCGTAGATTTACTACAGCGGGCGTTGCAGACGGCAGGTCGTCGGCTTGATGCACACGGGCAGAGCTACAGCCTGCCCCCGGGGAGAGCAGACCTACGCAGAAAGATTGCCGCACGCGCTGCACAGTGGGGGGCTCTTTTTGGTGCGGATGACCTTATCATTACCGCAGGTGCAACTCAGGCGCTACGTCTGGCGCTCCGCGCCGTATGCCAGCCTGGCGATGCCGTGGCGATTGAACAGCCCGCCTACTTCGGCACGCTCCTGCTGTTAGAGGACCTGGGTCTGAAGGCATTACAGATCCCCACGGATCCTGTTGAAGGCTTACTGCTGGCACCGCTTGAAGATGCCATTTTGCGCCACCGTCCTGCCGCCGTTCTGGCCTCACCTACGGTGCAAAATCCGTTGGGTGCCAGCATGCCCGTTGGGCGTAAGCGGGATCTGGTGACCCTGCTTGCCAGTAAGAACATTCCGTTAATTGAGGACGATGTATATGGCGACCTGGCCGGTGGCGTGCAGCGTCCGCCAGCGTGTAAAGCTTTCGACAGGTGCGGAAATGTTATTTATTGCAGCTCACTGTCTAAAACTCTGGCACCGGGCTGGAGAATAGGCTGGATTGCTGCCGGACGCTATCACTCAACGGTATTGCAGGCCCGTATGGCTGGGGAGTGGGCAGGCGCGCCGCTGATTGAAGCCGCAGCGAACGAGATCCTGGCAAGCGGTGATTATGACAGGCATTTGCGGTACCTGAAGCTTCGGATTGCGGAAGGTATCCGGGCTATCATCGCAAAGATTGAAACCAGTTTCCCACAGGGCACGTGCGTAGCCGCGCCAGAAGCCGGTTTTCTGATCTGGGTAAAACTCCCGCTCGGGATTGATGCGCTGGAGATCCATCGTCGCGCACTTGCCCTTGGTATTGGTGTCAGTCCGGGACCTCTGTTTTCTCCGGGGGCGGCAGAACTGCAAAACTATCTGCGGTTGAACGGTGCGAATGAACCCACAAGCCAGCTTTTGAATGCTGTGGAACAACTCGGTATCTTATGCCATGAATTGGCAAGGGGACATTGACAGCGGATATTTCCTGAGGCCAGGTAATCTACTTTTTGAACGTTTCAGACGGTAAATCATTTATTGGAGTACAATGTTGGTTTTGTGCCAAGAATGGACGTTGCCAAAACATCTTTGTCGAATGATGGGCCGTTCTGGATAGCGCTGCGGGCATGAACTGTCAGGTTATTATAAGGAGGCTCGTAAGCGTGCAGCGAGAACCGTGTTGACAGGATTACTCCGCAGGTAGCGTTACTCTCCAAGGCAGCAGTTCGTTGAC
>NZ_JAGFPF010000290.1:0-1914 GCF_025962695.1 Candidatus Symbiopectobacterium sp. NZEC135
CGCTGGCCGCCATGGTTGACTGGCGATTCTTCTCCGCGATGTAACAGGCATCGCGGCTGACGCCCTGGGCTTGACACTCTGCCATGCGTGATGCCTGTGAGGAACAACCGGCCAGCATAACGACAGCGATCAGTGAAATCTTGTTAATCATAGAAATAACCTGTTGTGACTTTCATGTATTTCTCAGGTGACTAAAGTTACCGTTGAGATCGTCAATCTGTTGGCTGTTGTCAACGGTACGAGCGTGCGTGGCTTTGATTGCTGAATGCTCTTCTGTGAGCACTTGGGTCGTGTTATCTGCCAGCGTTTGAATCTGCTCACTGTAATAAATGCTTTCTATCTGCTGTTGTTTCGCCAATTTTCTCACGCTTTTGTTTGCGGCCTTGATGGCAATGCGGTTAGCTGTGATGACTTTGCTGTGGTCATCAGCAGGTTGAGCATTGGTTTGAGTCTGCGTCGCAGGCGTGGCCGCTGATAGGGTTGCGTTCCGTTGCTCTACGTAGCGTTCACTATGCGCTAACCTTTCTTGCTGCTGTGTTTCATGATTCCAAGGATGATTTCCTGAAAGCTGATGGTTTGCAGTGGCAAAATAAGCATCAGCGGCCTGTTTGTCAGCACCAGACAAGCCAGCAAAAGCAGGCACACAAACCGCGCTGATGATAACTGCCAGAATAGAGCGAGAACATGTTTGTTTCATTTGTTAATTTCTCATTAAAATTAACGCGCGAGTCTGTTTCTCTCGTGGCGTAATTGTCGTTTATATTAGAAAGGATTTTGGTTTACGTTGTGCGGAATTTACGCCACGTGTTTTG
This sequence comes from Candidatus Symbiopectobacterium sp. NZEC135, assembly GCF_025962695.1. NCBI lineage: Bacteria > Pseudomonadati > Pseudomonadota > Gammaproteobacteria > Enterobacterales > Enterobacteriaceae > Symbiopectobacterium > Candidatus Symbiopectobacterium sp. NZEC135. Next base: position 813 of record NZ_JAGFPF010000290.1, read on the forward strand.
TGATGTAAAGCACGTTTGATTGCGGATTGTTGTTCTTTATCCCTCATTTATTTCCAATGGAAACTGATTTGGTTTCTTAATGGTGCGATAATTGTTCTCATTTGGCACTGAGGCGGAATGGATCGCAGATAACGAGTTGTTTTTGCTTGTGAAATAATTCTGGTTTCTGATGGGTAAATGAATTTGATGCTGAAATATGCTATCATCGGTTTCTTTGAGAAATATCAATTTTTGCCGGGGTTAGAAACAGACAGGTGAAAGTAAATGAATGATTTTGAAGAGATTTTTAATGAGATGGGAATTGATAGGGCGCTGTTACCTATCCTTTTTCGCTCGAATCGGTCAACGGTTCACAAATATTTAAGCGGCGAGAGTCTCGCGCCAGCATCAGCCATGTCACTGATTCTCTTGCTGCAACTACTTCAGAAGCGCAGCCCTGAGCTGTTTGCAGAATGGCTTACGCTGAGTGACTTCACCATTCCGCCTGAAATTTATTTAAACCAACCTGATTACTGGAAGGGTTGGAAGTTCACAGAGCATAAAGTGAATAAAGCGGTGTTGCAGTACCTGAAAGACAATGTTGAAAAAAAATAACACCGCGCTAAACGCGAGCTTAACGCGGTGGCAATGCATCCGCTAAATAATCCTGACAGGGAAAGCGAAAGGGCGTTCATCGTTGAAAGAGGGTGAGCGCCTTTTTCTTACCGGATAAATCTGTTTTCGCGCTGATTCATCCGCCTTTACCGCATCGGTCATTGATTGTTCACAACTCCAACTCAATATCATTCACCGGCATGCAGCAGCACGGCAAAATTTCATCTTGCTGTACACAGGCAAGCGGCGTTTGGCGATAGGCTACGCGACCTTTCACCAGCCGTAAGCGGCAGGCACCGCAATAGCCCGAGCGGCACTGATACTCCACCGGCACGCGATGTTGTTCCAGCACATCCAGTAATGAGGCGGCGCTGTCGTTGCTGGCAAGTTGCGCGCCTGAGACGCGCAGTGTGATGGTTGAGGTGCTCATCGGCTTAGAGCTGGAAGTCACTCAGATCGTCGGCGTTGATTTCAGAATCAATTTGGCCGACCAGATAAGAACTCACTT
>NZ_JAGFPF010000291.1:0-1903 GCF_025962695.1 Candidatus Symbiopectobacterium sp. NZEC135
GGATCGACCGGCCGCCCTGTCTATCTCTACCGCTTGCTGCCCGAGAAACAAGACGCGCTGCGTCAGTATTGCGAGTAGTACGCGGTTTCTCTCCTCGCGCTATCGTTATAGACGATAGCGCGATATTTTTATCATAAAGACGTATTTGCAATAAATAATCACCGATGATGCTACGTTTAATTAATGATTGCTAAAGTTGATTGGGTTCCATAATTCTGACTTATCGTGGCGACTGCACGTCAGGTATAGCCTAAGAAATACAATAAGGAAGAATCAATGCGAATTTTACACTTGACGGACACACACCTTTTTTCAGATAAAAGTGGTGATGTGCAAGCAAAAACGCATCACGAACGTTTTATAAATTTTATCAATCATTTTAATAAGAATAGAAAATTATTGAATGTTGATAGTGTTATTGTCACGGGAGATATTTCTCATGATGGTAGTGTAATAAGCTATGACGTGTTTTTTGAAAATATGGATAGCCTGAGTATTCCTTATGCTGTTCTGCCCGGAAACCACGATGATCTAGGCAATCTAGATACTGCAATAAAAATTGCAAAGCATACAGTGGCGGTAGAGCAGCTATCTAACGCGTCATGGGCGTTGTTTGGCTTAAACAGTGTGGTACCCAGAGAAGACTACGGGTTCATAAATAAAGATACATTGTATAACCTGCGTGAGGGTTTAACAGACACGACATGTGAGAATATTGCGATTTTCTTACATCATCATCTGGTACCTGTTGGTACACCGCTGGTTGACATTTGTAAGCTAATGAACAGCGATGATTTGCTTACTCTCTGTCATGATAGCCCGGTAAAATTTATCGGTACGGGACATGCTCATACCTTGTTTCAGCGTAAGATAGACAACATTCTGGTGTCGGTATCGCCTGCGCTCTGCTCACAATGGGAAAATGGCACATCAGCTGTCAGTATTGTGAATAACTCTGGTTTCAGCATCATCGCTTTAGATAAAAGCATATTTATAGAAACGCATTTTATTTAATGATGGTTAACGTGGGTTTACCTGTCGCAGAAAGTCACCGTGCCTGACTTCAGGTGATAGCACGCTATAAAGAGGCCGCTACAGCTTGAGGCATCCCCCATCATGTCGCGGCCTTGTTTTATGTCACTTCGAATTCAACGATTACGCCTCTTCCTCCAGAAAACAGACTCTGAGGCGATGTCCATCAGGATCGAGAACGGCAAAGGAATACCCAAAGTCGAGCTGGGCAGGTTTTTGGATCACGGTAACCTGCCCATCCACCTCTGACTTATCCTGCACCGTAAACACAATCTCACCCGAAGGTATGCTGGCAATCTGGTTGACGCCGGGCTCTACGGTGTAGCACGACCAAAGGCCGAGTTTGAAGCCATTTCCAAACACAAACAGTGCGAAGGTGGGGCCTTTTTCCACGGGGGTGATGTCAAACAGCCCGGCGTAGAAGTCGGCGCTTTTCATTACGTTACTGGCATAAAGAATTGTAATATCGGCAGATAGCATGGCGGTCTCCTTGGTGGTAGACCGCCATGTTAGTCTGGCACAGTGACAGTTTTTGTCAGCAGCTTGAGCTTACAGCAGCCAGCCCATCAGCAGCGTTGCGCCGATCACGGTAGAGGCACCGCCGATACGCGTTGCGATTTGTGCAAAGGGCATCAGTGACATACGGTTGGATGCTGAAAGAATCGCGACGTCTCCGGTGCCGCCCAGGCCGCTGTGGCAGGTGGTGACGATGGAGGCTTCAATCGGATACATATTCAGACGTGGCGCAATCAGGAAGCTGACCAGCGCCATAGAGAGCACGACGGAGCCACAGACGATAACGTAGCCAACGGAGAACACCGCGACCACGCTTTCCAGCGGAATATAGAGAATAAAAAAAAAAATCATCAAA
>NZ_JAGFPF010000292.1:0-1908 GCF_025962695.1 Candidatus Symbiopectobacterium sp. NZEC135
ATCTTTTTCATGTGCGCATTGTCTTTGGGCGTGAACCCCTTGCCCAGCAGTTTTTCTTCCATGTCATCGTTGCTCATGTTTGATCCTTCAATTTTTTGACTATCAAACAAGTATACATTATTCTATCTAATTGAATGTAGTGGTATTTGCTGCGTTCTCTGTCATTTTTGGGAATGATGGATATTATTCAGTGCCGATTCAAACGATAAGGATTTCGTAATGAGATGTTATACCCGTTTCACCGGCGGTGTGCTTTTGCTCGCCGCGCTTTCTCTCTGTCTGCCAGCCACAACCCTCGCACAAAACAGTCAAAAAAATGCAACAAGTATCGACAGTTTGAGTAGTGCGCGGGCAAAATTCAAGACCGAAATTATTGATACCAGTTTCCAGGGAGATGGTGAACCACAAACGCCACCTGCTGATATTTTTTCGCTGGTTCATTATCCCGCCAAAGATGGCCCCATGGCTGCTTTTCTTACGCCCAATCCTAATGATGGAAAAAAACATCCGGCTGTAATTTGGTTGGTGGGCGGGTATGGTGGTATCGGTGATGATGATTTTTTCTGGGCAGAGCATCCCAAAGATAATGATCAGAGCGGAAGCGCATTCAGACATGCTGGCTTGGTTATGATGGTACCAAGCTTTCGTGGAGAAAATAATAACCCAGGTCGCTATGAGATGTTTTATGGCGAAATTGATGATATAGCGTCTGCCAGAACGTATTTAGCCTCATTGCCGTATGTCGATCCAAACAGAATTTATTTGGCCGGGCACAGTACAGGCGGCACCCGTGTTTTGCTGGCGAGCGAAGCGCTGAGTGGTTTTAGAGCCGCGTTTTCTTTAGGAGGAATCCCCGATCTGAAAGCGCGTATTGAAGGCGGCCGCATGATGGTCGCTGTGCCATTTAACCAGAAAAATCCTGAAGAGTTCCGCCTCCGTTCACCCGGTATGTTCGTGACATCAATAACATCGCCAACGTTTTACTTTGAGGGTGAAGAAAGTTACTGGCCGGAATTTAATCGTTTAAAAAATCAGGCAAAAGATAATAACATTCCTTTTCATGTCTATGAGATTGAGGGGGCTGACCATTTCAATATAATTAGCCCTGTGACAGAAATGATTGCACAGAAAATAGTGAAAGATACGGGTGAAAAGGTAAATATTTCATTCAGTGCTGATGATATTAACCGAATAAAACGTGAGATTTCGCGTTGATTGGGGGCTACGCGGGCTAGCACTACACTTTTTTTGCTGGTCTGACGGAGAACGGCAAGGAGTGCAGAACCGCATTCAAGTAAACATGCTGTGCGTGTCTTGGCGACCACGCTCAGCATTTACGTCGGGCATCATGGGGCGCTGCTTACTCTGACTCGCAGGCTTGCTCTCGTCCTCAATGCCCGTTGATCCGTTCAAATACCTGGTCAAAGCGTCCTTCCCGTTCAGCCAGGCGCTGCAACCGGGCGCGTTCGACAACGATTTCTTCTGGCGTTGGCTTTTCGCAAAAGAGTGCCATTACCTCATCGATAAACGGCGTGAGCGGCAGATACCCTTCCCGGTCGGCCTGACCGGGCGTAAGTTCGGTCTGAACAGCGGGTGGAATCAGTTCGATGACTTCTATCTGCCCGGTAAGACGATGGCGTAAAGACTGGGTCAGGGAATGGATAGCGGCCTTGGTTGCGCTATAGATTGCCGCGTCAGTGCGCGGCACAAATGCCAGACCGGATGAGACATTGACAATGACAGGGGCCTGTTGCTTCCGTAGATGGTCAAGCAGGGCATTAGTGAGACGAACGGGTCCGAGTAAATTGGTAGTGATATGGGCCTCAGCATCAAACAAATCGCCGGTTGTACCGAGATCGTCGTAACGCATAATGCCTGCATTGTTGATCAGCACATTAAGAGCCGGAT
>NZ_JAGFPF010000293.1:0-1902 GCF_025962695.1 Candidatus Symbiopectobacterium sp. NZEC135
GCGCTGGAACTGCTGGCCGAGCAGGAGATTGTGGTGCGTGGTCGCGGTTACGGTACCTACGTTAACCACCAACTTGAGTATCACCTGAAACCGGCAATGGGTTTCTCCCAGCAGGTGGTAGCAACAGGAAAAACGCCGGGCACACTGTGGATCAGTAAAACGCGGGTTCCTTGTCGGGCGGAAATTGCGGAGCATTTGCAGATCTCTGCGGGCTGCGACGTCTACCTGCTCAAACGCGTGCGTGACATTGATGGCGAGCCTGTCTCCATCGAAGAGAACTATGTGCCGCTGCACCTGATTGCCGACGTCGAACAGATCGACATTTCTCTCTATGCGTATTTCCGCAGCCAGGGCATTGCACCTGTTCGAACGCGCAACTGGGTATCGGCACAATCGCCGTCGCACGAGTTTATCCAGTGTGTAAATACGCCAGCAACGCTACCGGTTTTGGTGGTGAAATCGCTGGCGTTTGATAGTAATCAGCGTCCGCTTGATTACAGCGTTAACTATTGTCGTGCCGATATGTATGTCTTCTATTCAGAGGACTAACACCTGTCCCAATCGAACGATCGCCGTTATCACACGCGCTACTGTTTAAACCGTCATGCGGCGCTGACGCAGCTGAGCTAATGCGGAACTGTACGCGTCGATGTCCAGCGCGTTGACCTCATCCAACTGCCGTTTGAAATCCGGATCAATGCTTTCGACACCGTGGAGTGCACCACAGATAGCCGTTGCCATGGCACCGATGGTATCGGTATCGCCACCCAGATTGGCGCACAGAATGGCACAACGATTCGGCTCGGTGTGCGCCAACTCCACCATCGCAATGGCGGCGGGCACGGACTGGATGATCTCCGTTCCAGTACCAATCAGTTGATAAATCTGCTCTAACGCGGCGTCGTCGTCGGGTGCATTCTGCACAGTTTCCAACGCCAGTTGCAGACGTGCGGACAGCGCCGGGCTGTAGGTGGTTACGCGTTTTTCCTGCGCGGTTTGTGCCACTACGGGTAATGCCGCCCGAATCTCCGACCAGCTTTGTTCCGCAATAGCCTGAGAGATTGCCCAGGCGATAACGGTAGCGCCAGCCACCGCGATATCTGATTTGTGAGTAGGGCTAGACGCGAGCGCTACGGCATCGATGAAATCGGACAATGGCATGGGCGGTAGCAGGCAGCCCAGCGGAGAAACACGCATCGCCGCACCATTGGTGATGCCGTTATTTTCTAGCGTGCTGATATCAGCACCCTGTTTGAGGGCAAAAAGCGCCGTTTTGGAACTGGGGCCAAGAATATTTTTCTCAAAGGCACCAAACTGTAGCGCCCAAGTGAGGATGTGGTTACCAATGACTTCAGGCACAACATCCCCCTCGCATTCAATCAGCGCATCGGCAAGTGCCAGCGCCATGGCGGTGTCATCGGTATATTGTGCCGCCGAGAAATAGCAGGCGGCGATGTTATCCGCAGGGCCCGGCAGAAAACGATCGATCCACCCAAAATGTGCTTTGATGCGTGCTCGCGGCCACAGCTCCGATGGCATTCCCATCGCATCCCCTAGCATTTGCCCATATAACGCCCCGGCGATATGACTCTCTAATGTTGATGGCATAAGCTGTACTCTGATTGTTGTTATAGGTAACGCGGGTGATGCATTGGTGGCACTAATCTAATACCAATATAATACCATTAGCCGTGTCTTTGAACAAAAATCCTACGTAACAGGATACCATTCGTGCGGCCGATCGGCATGGGGCTGGGGCAATAAGGGAGCGAGGCGTCAGGCCGTTTTTTCCCATAGCATAATCTGCGCGGGGGCGTTGGTTTCCGCGGGGAACGTGCGTTTTACCGGGGAGAAGCCCTGCTTCTGGTAAAAGGCACAGGCGCGCAGGTTTTGTTCATACAC
>NZ_JAGFPF010000294.1:0-1880 GCF_025962695.1 Candidatus Symbiopectobacterium sp. NZEC135
TCCTACGCCAGTGGATAAGTTGCGCTCCGCTGTCTACGCTTGTGTCAGCTGTGATAGTTACCGCGCGCAAATGTTTCAATTCAAATTTTTACATAACACATCTTAATGCATCTCTGCGTGCCTGCACGCGGTGTTTTGCCGATAGCTGCGGCCAAAGCACCATGAATAAAAATGCATTTCGGTGAAACCATTCCGTAATAAATATATCTTTATTAAAGGTGATTTCTATGTTTATTGTGACGAATAGGAATGTGAATAAAAATGGCAAGGACTTGAAACTGTTTGGTGATACGGCTAATGAAAATGGTCCTAATGAATTACGATTGGTAGCGGCAGAGAAAAAAGAGGGTAAGTGGACGGTTAATATTCTTCCCGATAAGATAACTGAGAAAATGAAAACAGAAGTTAATCTGACTGACGCCGGTGTGACTTATTATGCCAGTGATTATGTTGCTGCCGTTTTGTTTAAAAAATTACAGGCAGAGAAAAGAAATTTGCTGTTTTTGTCCATGGTTATAATAATAACATAGAGGATGTGCTGGAACGTGCAGCACGGCTGGAAGCACTTTATAATGTTGAAGTGTTGGTTTTCTCTTGGCCAGCCAATGGGGGCGGCGTATGGGGTACGGCCTCATACCTTAGCGATAAAAGAGATGCGCGGGCCTCAACGGGAGCCCTCGATCGCTGCCTGGGCCGCATGGCAGCACTGTTCAGGGAACAGGTGGAAAAGGTAAAAATTGAGATTGTAAAAAAAGTCGATAAACAACTTGGGAGCAATGCTTCAACGGAAAAGCGTAATGCATTGATCATGCGGCTACAGGAAGATAAATGCCCAATATCCATCAATATGATGACACACAGCATGGGCAACTATTTGTATCAATATACCTTGTACCCTGAGAGTTCAAACGCACATGAACTGCTGTTCGATAATGTCATATTGGCGGCTGCTGATGCCAATAATAAAGATCATAAACAATGGGTGGATAAAATACCCTGTCGTAAGTCTGTCTACATCACGATTAATGAAGATGATAGTGCACTGAAATTATCAAGAGCAAAATTAGGTGAGCAACAATTGCCACGATTGGGTCATCATTTGCATAACCTTGATGCAAAACAGGCCATTTATGTAGACTTCACAGAGGTTGTTGGCAGCAGTCATGCGTATTTTGAAGGTGATGCGGTCTCAAACTCAAACAGCTCAGCATTTCGTTTTTTCAATCGCGTTTTTAACGGTGAAAGCGTTTATGACGAACTGTCATTCAACGCCGGGATAAACTGCTATCGCCTCAAGTAAAGCAGCGTGAACATCAGTGTGTATCAACACCCGGCTTGGCCGGGTGTTTTCTTATGCTATAAATCTCTAAGCCTGCTGACACTGCCGGAGTGTTCGGGCGTGCTTATTACAAATCAGCCAATCAGTAGGGGCAGTCTAGGATCCGAAATAGTACAGACCGTAGCCCACCACGGCGGCCCAGAGTAGCAACGGCAAAGAGTAGAAATGAAAGCGCCACCAGATACGGCGATCGTTGGCCATACGTAGAGCGATCAAATTTGCCAGCGAACCTGGCAACAGACCGAATCCCCCCACGTTTACCGCCCAGGCGAGTAGGGTGTCTGGCGGAACGTAATTCAGTAGCAAAATGGTGGCAGGCACGTTACTGATAAACTGCGACAAACCAATGGCCGTCAGCCACAATTCAGCCGGTGACAGATACCGGGTACTACTGAGAACATCGTGAAGCGCAGGTAGCTGTATTAGCAAGTGAACGTCGATAAACATCGCCATAAAAACCAGCAGCAGAGTCCAGTCAACCGTCAGGATGACCCGGCGCTCGAGCACTACAAAGCCCGCTGCCACCAGTGCCAGCCCCCAC
>NZ_JAGFPF010000296.1:0-1874 GCF_025962695.1 Candidatus Symbiopectobacterium sp. NZEC135
GATGTCCCTTTCTGTCTACATCACACGACGGAGTTAATCATGAATGAAAAAGTCATTAAATCAGAAAACGTTGCCGTGATTACGGGAGCCGCAAGGGGGATTGGCGCAGCAGCGGCACGCGAGTTTGCACATCAGGGCATGAAGCTTTGCCTGTTCGACCGCGATCGGGAAGCTCTTCAGGTGCTGGCCGATGAACTTGACACTGAAATTACACTGGTCATCGGTGATGTCACCCGGGAGGAGGACCTGAGACAACTGCACAAAACGGCTTACAGTACCTACGGAAAAGTTAATCTGCTTTTCAATAATGCCGGTGCCAAAGTTGCCGCAGGTGCCTGCGATTCGCCTGATCGGTGGCGACATCAGATGGCCGTTAACCTAACCTCAATCGTGGCCACCCAGCATCTGTTCCTTCCAGAGATGCTTAAGATGAAGGAGCGCGGTGCGGTGGTGAATCTGGGGTCAAAGGAAGGCATTACCACGCCACCTGGGTTTGCCGCCTACAATGCCTCAAAAGCTGCCGTGAAGGTACTGACAGAGCAATTATCACACCAGTTACTGATGGATACCGGGAGCAGGTTAACCGCGCATTTACTTGTTCCGGGTTACACGTGGACAGCTATGAATGACCCCGGCATGGACGAACGCAAAGGGATCAAGCCTGATGAAGCATGGACGGCGGCACAGGTCATTGACTACTTTGTTCCCCGGTTTGAACACGGTGATTTCTATATTATTTGCCCCGATAACGCCGTCAGCTGCGGGACAGATGCAAAACGTATTCTCTGGGCCTGTCAGGACATGCTTGAGAACCGTCCGGCACTGTCTCGCTGGCATCCTGACTGGAAAGACGATTTTGAACGCTGGCTAAAGCGCTGAGGCTCCAGAGCGCGTGCGCTTTATTCAATCAGTCTAGATAAATGACATCGCCCGTCATTGGCGATGTCATGTTTGGTATCCACAGTCGTCCCCATAATCCGGTACAGTGACAACCCATGACTTTCTCGATTCGCTGTTCGGCAATCAGTTTCTTCGTGCTGAGCAATGTAGAGGGCGAAGCGCATCGAAGATGAAAACCACCGATCAACGCGTAAACCTGGTTGATGCCAGTAATATTTTTACAGTGTTCTACAATCCCACCAATTCCCCGGTGCCCGCAGCCCGTTACAATGACTAATCCTCGCGAAGATTTATAAATCAGCACACCTTCATCCTGAATATAATCAGGCGAGTCTGGTGTTCCTGCTAATACGCCATAGGCATGCGGTTTGTTTATATGAATCTCTCCAGACCACATTATCGATTGGCTAATGTCCAATGGAGTACGAGAGAATTGCATTCGGTAGGGAGAATAATCAATATCAAGAGACAGTTTCTTTATTTTTGGTGTATAGCCAAAAAGAGTAACAGATGAAAAGCGTTTATCGATAATAGCGGGATGACAAATAATACGAGTGCCATGAGGAAGTGCTGAAACGCCGCCACAGTGATCGTAGTGCCCATGTGACAATACAACGGCATCGATATTCGCCAGATCTACGCCCATCAGTGTGGCATTGTGAACAAAACTGGCATCTGGGCCGGTATCAAAGAGCACGGTGGTATCTTGGTCTTGAATCAGCAGGCTTAATCCAGCTTTAGCTATTAATTGGGAATCTTTCCCTCGACGATTTTCAAGAAGAACCGTGATTTTTAGTGGCATTCTTTTTCTTATGTGTTGCGAGTGACGGTAACACAAGGGTAAGCGAAGATTAATTCACTATTAAAGCGATTTCAATCGATTCGCTTTTGTTCATATCGTCGGCAAGCACGCAGATTCTTGTTCCGTTGAATTCTGTTAGTTTCATGGGAAGCGTCATGTCCGTTATGATTGC
>NZ_JAGFPF010000295.1:0-1874 GCF_025962695.1 Candidatus Symbiopectobacterium sp. NZEC135
GGTATCGGCTGCGATTCACCATAGTAGCCTGTGTGCAACCGGCCCTTTTATCACCTTCAATTGTGCATCATTGCCGGAAAGTGTGCTGGAAAGTGAACTGTTTGGGCATGAAAAAGGCGCATTCACCGGTGCGATATCGCGCCGTGCTGGGCGTTTTGAAGAAGCCAATGGTGGAACCATTTTTCTAGATGAAGTCGGGGAGTTGTCGTTATCGGCGCAGGCCAAACTGTTACGTGTGATTCAGGAGCGTAGTTTTGAGCGCGTGGGCAGCAATGACACGCTTCATGTCAATGTGCGTATTCTGGCTGCCACACACCGTGATTTGAGTGAAATGGTGAATAAAGGGTTGTTTCGTGAGGACCTTTACTACCGTCTTAACGTGTTTCCCATCACTATTCCGCCGTTGCGTGAACGCGGTAATGACATTCTGATTCTGGCGGATTACTTCAATGCCCGTTTTGCCCGAGATCAGGGCGTGGAAGTGCCTACCATCGCCACGCCTGCACTGAATATGCTGCTTAACTACGACTGGCCGGGAAACGTCCGGGAGTTGGAGAATGTGATGGAGCGGGCGGTATTGTTATCCGATGAAGGGGTTATTCATAGCTACCATCTTCCGTTGTCATTGCAGCCGATTCTGGAACACCTTGTGGCGGAAGAGGGGTTGGAGGCACGGGTCTCCCAGATTGAGTACGATTTAATTGTTGAAGCGCTCTCAATGTTTCAGGGAAACATCTCCCGAGCGGCGGAACACCTTAATATCACACGTCGTGCATTAGGGCTGCGGCTGGATAAATATCGCCTCAACTATAAGCATTATCGTAACAGGGCGTGAGTGCCGCGTGCCGCAGTAGTGGCAGAACAATCCCTGGTTGCGTCCTGCTAGGCTCTGCTGTTCCACTGCGGCACGATAGTGATTGCACCCAGTATTAAGGCGCATTGGGGTAACACATTCCGTACCTAAAACCAGTGCTTGCGCGCGGTTTTTACTTGCCATCAACTAATTGTTTTTTACTCTCTATTTTCTATAGAGGGCTTTTTTTTCTTCCAAGCTATGTCATTCAAAACTCTATCAAAATCTGATATGCCTTTCGCATTCATTTTCTGCTTTCCACTGACATCAGCATTGAAGTATTTTTCTTTTACGTTACTAATATCTATAGGAAAAAATGACTCTGATGCCGAGTCCCACAGAATATTTAGAGAATGAAGGTCTTGATGTATGATGCCGAGGCTGTTCAACCTCTCGATCATATCGACAAATTTCACATCGGCATCATGCGGTAATGTTCCTCGCGGTACAGAATGCAGTGTTTGGCCGGGAATTCTATACATTCTGACACAGGAGTTCCCTTTATCATTGACAAAGTGCATGGCAGCCTCTTCACCATAATATCGCTGAAACATCTCGGTCTCATGTTTGGATATTTTTTCTGCCACGAGATGACTCGGTGATTTATATAATTTGATAAGATATCTACTGTCATCCGCATCAACAAAAACCTCTCCAAACACACCCTCGCCTATTTTATCTCCTAAGTTAAAACCAGTTTTATTGTTGGGTAAATCTAACTTTTTCTCCCCCGCAAGCCGGGACGATGAAGAAGCATTATCCAATGGTGTGTTTTTCTTGAACATTCTTGACCACAAAGGCGGTTTCCCAGTGTTCTTAATCTCCAATGCAAATGAATAATCACTGAAGAGCCCACTTTTAGTAAAGTTATACTCAGAAAGCAATTTTTGTGCAGACGATTCGGTGTAACCATCAACGTCCTTGAGTACATTGAGTGCTGTTTTTCTTTCTTTACCGCTCAATCCAACTTTTAATATATTATCCAACCTCTCGTTAATATTTTCTTTGTAAAACTTATTTT
>NZ_JAGFPF010000298.1:0-1869 GCF_025962695.1 Candidatus Symbiopectobacterium sp. NZEC135
AAAATAGAATCTGGCAATGTTATTAAAATTGGCCCCGAGAGTGTTGGTTATGAACTACCTGATAAAGCACTTGTTTTTGGCGGTAATATTCTGACTGTTACCGATATAGCAGTGGCTATGGGATGGGCAACTATCGGAGATATCAACAAAATTTCGCATCTTTGCCCTGAACAAGTGGCAAAAATTGCTGGCTGCTATGTCTCTATGTTAGAGAAAATCCTGGAGAAAATGAATAATACTGCCAATGCGTTACCCGTTATTCTTGTGGGAGGAGGTGCTGAGGTTTTGCCAATGCAATTAAAGGGCGCGTCAAAAGTTATAAAACCACAACATTCTGGTGTCGCTAATGCGATTGGTGTTGCAACAGCTCAGGTTAGCGGTAGCGTTGATATGATAGTTTCTACTGAAAATAAAAAATTAGACGATTATTTAGAAAAAGCGGAGAATATGGCGACCAAAGAGGCAATAAAAAATGGGGCCATGCCTGATTCAATTAGAATTGTTGAGCTTGAATCCTTACCACTTGGCTATATGTCAGGCAATACAATAAGGATAAAAGCCAAGGCAGTAGGAACATTAAAGTAATGTATTTCATACCCGACAAGGTAGGCAAACAGAAGACAGCATATCCAACACTGTACTTTCTTGCTTTAGTATTTTTTGCGGAAGATAGCGATCAAGGTTATTTTTCTGACAATAATTAATAAATTCATAAGATGAATGAACCCCCGCTTTTTCATATATTATTTGTATCTTATTTTCTATTGTTTTGGGTGTTAGCGATAGAAAGCGAGCAATAAGTTTACTACTCATTCTCTGTAAGAGGCAAAAAATAATATCAAGCTCTCCTGTAGTGAAAATCGGATCTGGTGAGTAAAATAGAAAATAACCTGGCTCAGCGTTAAATATGAGCTTCCCCGGCAATGATGAATTTTCTACTGGCCGGGCATGAAATATAGTCCCTACACATTCTGTATTTTTCTTATCATAAAGAGGATATTTATCAAAATAATAGGGCAGCATTATTTGATCTTTCCCATAGGGATGAATTTCGATAGAACAGAGTCGATCTTTCTTTTCTATAGTTTGACGATCATGCTGTTGAAAATGAGAAGCAAAATCAGCTATAGGCGACGGCAATTCATTGTCAAGTAGCCCAATAATTGAAAAAGTGTCAGGATTGATGTTTAGAAGATCGTAATAAGCCAGGTTGCCGTAGATATAACGTGAGTTAATATCCTTGAATCCCCAAGGCTCTGCTGATGAATCCCATAAAAAGAGTAATTGAGGAGGGATTAAGGCTATTTTTTTCCTTGGATTAGCATGAGATTCCTTTAAGTCCTTCATAGTAAAGTTCCTTTTTAATCCAATTGATTTATCTATTCGTTAGGTATCGTCCCTGATGACTTTTAAGAATATTCACCTGATAACATTTCGGAACATTAAGGTTTATTAAATATCTTGTCAAGCATAATGCTATAGTTTTTCAATATAAATAGGTAGCCATTAAGAGAATATTGACTTTGTTTTTGACTTGCTTTGCAATTAATTATTTTCTCTGGGAAGAGCGTATAGACCTGTTGGTATCATTGATCCAATAACAGATGTCAGGAGAGAAGATGTTTATTTACCGTGTGGATAGCGGGTAAAGCGTTGAATCTGTGAAAAATAAACAATCCATCAAGTTCTGAACGTACCGAAGAAAAGAGAAAACGGGTGCATAGGGTAATGACTACGATTTTTCGAAAAACGTAATACAGAGCTAACATGCTGTTATTATTTCGCTTTATTACTTTATTACTTTATTACTTTATTACTTTATTACTTTATTACTTTATTACTTTATTACTTTATTACTTTATTACTTTA
>NZ_JAGFPF010000299.1:0-1869 GCF_025962695.1 Candidatus Symbiopectobacterium sp. NZEC135
AACCGTACCGCCGCGTTCAGAGGCGATAATCACGCTTTCACGCGGGATAGCCACCGCCCGTGTCGCCAGCGTATCGGTAAATGTGCCGCGCTGGGCGACGTGCAGCGTCACCTGGGCAAACGGCATTCGCGTTACCTTTTCTGCGGTAGCCAGGTTGAAAAGCCATAGGCATAACAGGCCGAAAATCACCAGTGCCAGGCCGACGATCCCTTTGGCAGCGCGATGTCGCGTGGATTTAGGGTCTAATTGAATGTCCATAGCGGCTTACCCTCGCCTTAACCACGGGCGAGTCACCCTGCCATCGTGCAACACCAGTGACAGTGCCATAATGGCCGTCACCGTGAGTCCCAGCAACAGCAGCGCCGCAAACGCATTGACATAGACCAGTCCGGCAACGGTGTCATACTGCTGTAGCCAGCGCCCGAGCAGCAGGTATCCCAAGGCCAGCGCCGCCAGCAAAGAGAACACTATGGGCAGCACATGTTGTTGCAGAAAAAACACCATATTTGTCGCAAGAGAACCTCCCACCGCTTCCATGATTTTCAGTGTGCCGTCTAGCCGCTGAGCGTCTGATAGGCTGATCACCAAGGTGCTGATAACCATTAATATCAACGCCAACAGCGCGGTGAGTGTAATGACGTTGAGCATCTGTGAATCGTTATGAAAATGACGATCATGAAGCGCCTGTACCGTTTGCAGAGATAAGTTCGGTGGAGCATGGCGTTTGATCAGTGCGACAAGAGGGGCCTCCTGTTGAACGTTCGAATAGGCCACTGTGGCGAATTTTTCCAGGCGATCGTTGATAAAGATAAGCAAAGGTTGGGGCGAAGGGAGGTGTTCTCCAAGGTCGACGTTTTCCACTACCCGTAACACCCGAAGTTCTTTTTGTCCTTCCGGAAAGGGAATGTAGTAGCGGGTATTCAGCACTTCATCGACGGTTTTCTGCCCCATCGCATCCACGAAGGCGCGGGTGACGATGGCGTGGCATACGCCGTCATCGGTGCTGGCCCATAGCGTATTCTCCTGGCCTGCCAGCGTTTTTAATCCCCAGACCTCCGCAAAGTATTTGTCGGCAGACAGGGTATTGATAACGGTAAATTGGTCTTGTACCTGTTGTTGCGCGTGCTGCACGTTGAGTATGTGGCGCGACCTATCAAACGGTTGCCAACTGCTCAAACTGAAAGCCGATGTGCCTAGGTTTTCCTGAAGTTGATGTTGTAACTTGCGTATGCTGCTGAGTGTATAAAACCCTTCATCAAGCGCGAACGTCAGGCGGTGTGCTTTTTGGTAACCCACCTCTGCATGCAGCGCCTTATGCTGTTGCGTCATCACACCCGCCCACAGATAAACGGTGGTACCGGCTACCAGCAGTTGTACCACCAGCATCATGCGGTTGAGGTAATAAATACTCAGCGTTTCATAGCGATTTGGGGTCTGTGAGGCCGGGTTGCCGAACAGGAAGAAACAGAGGCTCAGCAGGTGTGAGAGTAGCATCATCACGCCAATGAACAGCGCGACGCCAAAAAATACCGTCAGCATGCGTGTCATTGGTTGATGAAGGAGCAACTCGCTCACGTCGACTGACAGCGGTAACAGGGCACCAAGCAGTAAGGTCGCCAGAGCCACCGTTGTCAGGAACTGCGGCAAGAACACGCTCAGTGATTCTGTCAGGATCTGCGCACCTGAAGCGCCGAGACTGCGTTTGATATGCAGGCTGGGGCGTTTGGCGGCATTGAGAATACCGTTGATGTTGAAAAAATTGGCTACTGTGGTGAACAGAACAAACAGTGCCGCGGTGTACAGCGTATGCAGCAATGACTTGTCACGCGTCTTGACGAATTCATCGGCGTAGCCATCGTCGTAGTGCAT
>NZ_JAGFPF010000297.1:0-1869 GCF_025962695.1 Candidatus Symbiopectobacterium sp. NZEC135
AGAAATCTGAAACAGTGGACCGATTTTTAATAGAGTAACAGCCAACCGAACGATGCTCCAGCCCTGGTCACACTTTTAAGAGAAAACGCTTGATTTGTTTTAATCTTAATTTTAGCATTTACTTAATTAAGGCTATTCTAAAGTAATAATGATGCCAGATGCAGTGAGTGAATTGCAGCGGCGTGCCCATGACGCTGCGTTGTTGTTAAAGGCGATGGCCAATGCCAATCGATTACTGATCCTGTGTATGCTGGTTGAGCGTCAGCAGGTGAGTGCTGGCGCACTCGGGCAGGCGTGCGGCTTGAGCCCTTCTGCCACATCGCAGCATTTGGCGCGTATGCGTTCTGAAGGGTTGGTCGTCGCTCAGCGTGAAGGCACGACAATGTTATACGCGATCGCTAACCACGATCTGGAACGTATCATCACGACGCTCAAAGACATTTATTGTCCTTGAATAGAGAGGAATACCATGGCAAGTCTGCCCTACCTTTCCCCGTTAGATGCTCGGCAGCGTCAGGCTGATGGGGCGTTGATGGTCGACATTCGCCAGACCGCTGAATTCCAGCGTGAGCACATTGCGCAATCACGCCTGTATTCACTGGCGGATCACGCCAACCAACCGCCGGGAATCACACTACCCGCGAATAACACGGTGGTTTTTTACTGTTTATCAGGGGCGCGCTGCGAACAATATGCACAACAGATAGCAGCACTGGTTCCCGGGCAAAACGCATTTTTGCTGGAAGGGGGACTCAACGCCTGGAAAAAGGCGGGTTTGCCGGTTGACGTGGACCGCTCTCAACCGCTGCCAGTGATGCGCCAGGTGCAAATTGTCGCCGGTGGGCTAACAGCGATAAGCGTTGTCTTGGGGTACACGCTGCATCCGGCTTTTTTTAGTGTCGCCGGTTTCATCGGTGCGGGATTGGTGTTTGCGGGTATCAGCGGATTTTGCGGTATGGCCAGATTGCTAATGCACATGCCTTGGAATAAGCGCCGTGGCCTTAATGGCTAAAACACGGGTTTGGTGCGTCAGCCAAAGCGGTTTCAGATAAAAAAAACCCCGACTGGAGTCGGGGCAAAGGTATCTAGAACCTTACTTATAAGGCGGTGCAGAGTATATAATTCAAAACAGCGTTCATACAATATAAAACAGCGTTTTATTTATCTGGATTGTGACGGCTATCTTGCTTTGCTGTTACGTCACGTCAGACGCTGCTTGCCCAGAAAAGCCAACGCCGCATAGCGTAAGGCTAGATTGACGCTATTTTTACGTTGGTCTCATCGAGACGAGAGGCATCCAGCACCTCTTTCAGTTCGACATTATCACCCTCAATAGAAAGACATCGAAACAAGGTGCGATCTTCAATCAGCACTTCCGCTTCATGCAGGTTTTGGGTAAACCCGCTGATGGCGTGTGCGGTATGGGTGACATGGATTTTATACAAGACTTGATGGGGTCCTTTACCGGCTTTGTGGGCCATCGCGATATTCTTGTCGGCGGAGGTGGATACAAATTTTTTAACCAGAAGTGTATCTCCGGGTTTTAAGGTCGCCCGGAGCTCGGGGGATAACTCGCCACCGCGATATACCACACCGTGAAAACTGGGCAGTTTGTTCAGCAACGACCGTATATTTGTCACCATCTGGAATGATTGTTCTGCGAACAGCGGACTCAAGAAGTGTTCAGGCATGTCGAGTTCAAGATACTCATTGATCATGTCAGAAACGTTGCGCGTGTAATCGTTAATGGCGCGTCGTTCGGCGGCGTTTGTCTGGTATTGTCCTCCGCCGCGCTCCCGATATTGGTTATAAAGGCTGGCGGCGGGGCGGGAAGCGCCCAGCGTCTCCATTATTGCCTCTGTTCGCGTG
>NZ_JAGFPF010000029.1:0-52534 GCF_025962695.1 Candidatus Symbiopectobacterium sp. NZEC135
GTATCGAAGAAGCGCTGGCTGGCCGTGCTGCATTCAACGGTCTGAAAGAAGTGAAAGGCCAGGCGTAATCGCCTGTCACGCACTGGGCATTGCGCCCAGTGCTCAACCCCCGGGAGCGGTTAGCGCTTCTGGGGGTTTTTATTTTTATCAGGGTTCGGCATTGAACCAGATTGAGCTATAGCTGTGCCTATTATTATAAATCAACACTTTTTACCGTTGAGCTACCATAAGCGTTTGTGTCTTCTGTCACTGTATATATAATTCCTTCTAGGATTATCATCCCGGTTGATAAAATCATTTATGGCCCCAAATCCCATCAGGTTTATTATCGATGGGAAGAACTTATTGTATGTGATAAGGGAAAGGAATTGATGCCAATTGGTATACAGCGTTCAACAGTGATGACTCGATATGATATCGCTACACACCAATCTTCTACATCGAAACTACCAGGTTTTTTAAAAAATGTTATTTTAATCGATAATGCTCATGCTTCTTATCTTACATCAGGAACTGAAACGCACCCACCGGGAAAAAAAGTTGAAGATGTAATTTTAACTGTCACTAGAGATAACATCTCAAAAGAGAAATGGATTAAAGAAAGCGTTATTAATGCCTTTATGCCAGAGGTTGTTCTTACTCATAGAATTGAAAGTGTAGACGAGGGAGCCTTCAATAATTTGAAAAAAGCGCAAGATGCTATCTGGCTGGCAAAAAACTTACTTCCTTACGGTAGTCCTGATCAATGTATAAGTTTATTTGGTACAGAAGGCCTATCCTGGGCTCGTTCAAAAATGAACCAGACTCGGTACATGAAAATAGATAATGATGATAACGAAAAAAAAGTGGAGCAAATTAAAAAAATAATTAAATATGGTGCGGGAAATTGTGGGGAGTTTAGCGCCATTACCTACATGCTTCTGGCAAATATGAATTTAGGTGAAAATATTCATAGGGTGAGATCGCAAGACTCTGATCATTCATTTTGCATAATAGGAAATGTTGAGGATGACAAATCAATCGTTGTAGATGCATGGTCAATTGTTCCATCAGCCCATTTTTTCGATGATTGTATTTTTAGCATTGACGAAGTGTTGTGGACGCATAAAGCAGGAGATTCTTTCCCTTTATCAATAGAGGCTGCTTATCAAATATCTAGAGTAACAAATAAGGAGGTTTTTGATTTTGTTCGGCGGGTACGAAATATAAAAAACGAAAATGAGTATTTAGACTTCGCCAAGAGAGATCCGTTAGCAAATAAAATTTTCAACCATTTTTTTTCCGAAAATCATCCAATGACTATTTTTCAAAAAAAGGAGACGGGTGAAATGCTTTTTTCCAGAATGCCACGTCGTTATGCGGAACAACAGCAGATTTTCATCGAGAAATATCAGCGTATTCAGGGAAAGGAATAGCCTGGATTTCATGCAGGAAGACCTTACACTCCTCTGCTCCTCTGCTCCTCTGCTCCTCTGCTCCTCTGCTCCTCCTGTGATCGCCATAAACGAACCCCCGGTTTCATTGGTTTAAAATGGCTTTTTATAAAAACCTTGAGGTCGATCGTCGTGTTCTTCCCTGGGATGCCAATCCCGTGCGGGGCGTGGCAACGGTGCAAAGGTTTTCCCAACGTCCCGGCAGTAGTTTAGCTATCACGGCAGTAAAGGGTGGGTACCCTACCGCATTACCTTCATATACCCGTCATACTTCAAGTTGCATAGGCGTTGGCTGCACTGGTTTACCCGAATCACTTACCTGAGTAAGCTCATCGGGATTCACTCACTTGCCGCCTTCCTGCAACCCGAATTATTTAGGGTATAAAAACAATGACACAGGAAGGATGGCAAATGAAAACGCGTAAAATTGGGCTGGCCAACTATTTGGCTTACGGCTCAGGTGATTTTCTCGGTGCGGGAACCACGGCGCTAACGGCGGCGTGGTTGCTCTATTTTTACACCACGTTTTGTGGTTTGACGCCTATTGAAGCCACGTTTATTTTCGCGATGGCCAGAGTACTGGATGCTGTCGTCAGCCCACTGATGGGGTTCCTGACGGACAACTTTGGTTCAACCCGCTTGGGTAAACGCTTTGGTCGCCGTAAATTCTTTATTTTGCTCGGTATTCCCTGCGTGTTCAGCTACAGCTTTATGTGGGTGGGCGACATGGGGTACTGGTACTATCTGCTGACCTATCTGGTGTTTGACGTGGTCTACACCATGATTCTGGTACCGTATGAAACGCTGGTACCGGAAATGACCGATGACTTTAAACAGAAAACCAAATTCTCCGGTGCGCGTATCGCGCTGGCGCAGCTTTCTGCCATTCTGGCGGCATTCCTGCCGGGTATTCTGCTCAGCCACTTTGGCAAAGACAACGCAGTCTCCTTCTTCTATTCAAGTCTGGTCTTCTCGGTGATTTGCGCCGGCGTGCTGACGCTGGTGTATCTCTTCACCTGGGAGCGCTCACGAGAAGAGATGTCGGCCGCTTCCTTGCAGGCAGAAAAAGAACGCCAATCCTTGACGCTGGGGCAAAGTTTAAAGCGCTTGAACGTCGAATTGACGTCCACACTCCGTATTCGTATTTTTCGCCAACATTTGGGGATGTACCTCGGCGGCTACATTGCGCAGGACGTATTTAACGCCGTGTTCACCTACTACGTGGTGTTTGTGCTGATGCAAAGCCCCACGGTGGCTTCCAACCTGATGGGCACCATGGCTATCCTGCAATTCCTGGCGGTGATTGGCATGATCCCGCTGTGCATTCGCTTCGGACCGGCACCTTCTTATCGCTTGGTGGTCTGCCTGTTCGGCCTGGCGGCGATCTCTTACGGCGTGCTCTATTACAGCGGCCTGCACGATGTGTTTTCTTTGCTGTTGCTGGTCTCTGCGTTGGCGGGGTTGGGACGTGGTGGCATCAACTACGTACCGTGGAATACCTACACCTATATAGCCGATGTGGATGAAGTGATCACCGCACAGCGCCGTGAAGGGATCTTCGCCGGGATCATGACGCTAACCCGCAAAGCCTCTCAGGCGGGCGCGGTGATGCTGGTCGGCATCGTGTTGCAACTGTCGGGGTTTGTTTCAGGGCAGAGCGTACAGGCTCCGGGGGTGAGCCACACCATCCTGATGGTGCTTAGCGTAGGTACAGTCTGCGTGCTGGCGTTGGGTTTTCTGGTCTCATTACGGTTTAAACTGAACCTGCAAACGCACCAGACCCTGCGTGAAGAGACGCTAAAAATGCGCGAAGCCGGACGTCCGGTGCCGGAACGCATTACGCCGCAGGCGCGTCAGGTGGTGGAAATGCTCTCTGGCATGTCTTACGAATCGCTGTGGGGCAACAACAATATCGGTTACCTGAATCGTCATAAGCAACCGGCGCATTCAGCAACCCAGGTGACTCAGCATTAACCGCATTAACGCATTAACGATAAAAGTGGATGATAAACTATGACCGTATTCAGTGTTAAACATAGCCCGCTGCTGCGTCAGCCTGAGCACTTTATCTCTCGCGACGATCTCAAAGCGCTGATCTGCCGCATTACCGATAATCTGGTCAATATCAAGGATGAAACCGGTGAGTTTCTGCTGCGGTTGGATGATGGTCGTGTCATCGATACCAAAGGCTGGGCCGGGTGGGAGTGGACGCACGGTATTGGCCTGTACGGCATTTACCAATATTACCAACAAACCGGCGATGACCAGATGCGTGCCATCATTGATGACTGGTTCGAGGCGCGTCTGGCGGAAGGTACGCCCACCAAAAACGTCAACACGGTCTGCCCGTTCCTGACGCTGGCCTATCGCTATGAAGAGACGCACGATGCCCGTTGGGTGCCTTATCTGGAGCGCTGGGCGGAGTGGGTGATGTACGACATGCCGCGCACTCAGAAAAACGGTTTGCAGCATATCGTCTACAACAGCGAAAACACCGATCAACTGTGGGACGACACCCTGATGATGAGCGTGTTGCCGCTGGCAAAAATCGGCAAGCTGCTCAACCGCCCCGAGTTTATCGAGGAAGCAACCTACCAGTTCTTACTGCATGTACAGTATCTGATGGACCGACGCAGCGGCCTGTGGTTCCACGGCTGGACGTTTGATGGCAAGCACAATTTTGCCGAAGCGCGTTGGGCGCGCGGCAATAGCTGGCTGACGGTAGCCATTCCTGAGTTTATCGAGTTGCTGGAATTGCCGGAAGGAAATGCAACGCGTCGCTTCCTGTTGCAGGTGTTAGAAAGCCAAATTGAAGCGCTGGCGCAGTATCAGGATGACAGCGGCCTGTGGCACACGCTGCTGGATGATGCTGACTCTTACGTAGAAAGCTCTGCTACTGCCGGGTTTGCCTATGGCATCCTGAAAGCAGTGCGTAAACGCTATGTGGATAAGCGCTATGCCGAGATGGCGGAAAAAGCGATTCGCGGCGTGATTGCCAATATCAATCAGGAAGGCGAACTGGTCAATGTGTCGTTTGGTACCGCGATGGGCCGCGATCTGGATTACTACCGCCAGATCCCGCTGACCTCCATGCCTTACGGTCAGGCGATGGCGATCCTGTGCCTGTCTGAGTATCTGCGCGTCTATCTGTAAGCGATAAACCAAAGGTTGCCCCGCGAAAGCACTCCGTTGCTTCGCGGGGTTTGGCGTTATTTCAGTCCGTTCAGGCTGTAATTCACCGGAATCCAGCGATAACCGTTGGTGGTGCCGTTGCGTTCCACGCGGGTATTCACATGGCCGATGCCCGGAAATGGCAGGTGTGCGCCTGCCACCAGATAGCCTTCACTGGCTGCCTGTGCAAACAGAGCTTCACGGGTTTTGGTGGCCTGATCCATATCTGAATCGAAGCTGATGGTGGTTTCCGGTATCGGCATTTGCACCGCTTCAGCGTGCACGATATCGCCCCATGCCAGCAATTTATTGCCGTCACTGACGATGCTATAGGCGGTATGTCCCGGGGTGTGGCCTGGTGCAAACACTGGCGTAATGCCAGGCAGCAGTGGGGCATCCCCGGTAAAGGTTTTCACTTTATTGGCCGCCGCCAGCATCTTAAAGACATCCTGAACCCGCTGGAAAGCGGGCTTGCGCTCAGGGGCGGCTTGCGCCAGATGCTGCGGATCTAACCAGAAATCATACTCTTTTTGCGAAACGTAAACGGTCGCATTGGGGTAGGAGAGCTTGCCGTTTTGCACCAGCCCGCCAAAATGGTCACCGTGCAGGTGAGTCATCAGGATGGTATCGACCTGCTCGGGACGATAGCCCGATGCCAGTAGGTTTTTCTGTACTTTCCCGACATTGCTGTTGGCCTGCGTGCCGTTGCCGGTATCAATCAATACCAGATTTTTACCTGTGTTAACCAGAAACGCATTGATAGACGTTTCAACGGTTGGCGGTAAGGATTTCTCGGCCAGCAACTGGCGAATGGTGTTGGGATCGGTGCGCGTGAGCAGTTTGTCCATCGGCATAGCGTTGGTGCCATCTGAAAGCGCGGTAATTTCATATTGCCCCAACAACTGCCGATAGTGGCCGGGTTGGGTTTTGACTTGCGTCGTGGCTTCAGCCACGGCGACATCGGGGAGGCCGAAGGCTATCATCGCTATCAGGCTCGCCGCTTTCAAAGGTTTCATCGTATCGTTCCTTGTCGTAAACACCGTGAAAAAGAAATGGGCAATCCTCTTGATTATTAACTGAACTGCAACATTCCTCAAATGTTATCCTGTCTTTCTGGGGGCGCAGCGGCTATTTGGTTATCGTTTACTCAGGGCGGCGGCGTTGCGCGCCAGCGTCCATTTTTTGAACTGAGCGGGAGACATCCCCATCACTTGCTGAAAGGCCCGTCTGAACACGGTTTCTTCATGGTAGCCGCATTGTTCTGCCACCCGCACAATGGTGTTTTTGGGGTTCTCCAGCAGAACGCAGGCAGATTCTATTCGCACTCGCGTGATAAAGGCTTTTGGCGTCTCATTCGTCAGGTCGCTGATTTTTCTATGTAGTGTTCGCGTGCTCATGGTAAGCGCTGCGGCAAGTTGCTCTACCGTCATCGCGGGAGCGTCGTAGCGAATCAACTGCTCTGCCCGTATCAATAGCGGGTGGATGGTATTCACGAAACCGCGCGGGGCGTAGATGTGTTGTGACATCGGCTGGCTGTCTGCCACCGCCATATCCGCCGCCAGTTTAGCCAATGCGTTTCCCGCGTCTGTTTTGACAATATGCAATGCCAAATCAATCCACGAAAGCGGCCCTCCGGTAGTGATGATGCCATCCTGTTCGACCAGCGGTTTCCCCCACAGTGCTTTAGCGTTGGGATAACGTTGACGAAAGGAGGGAAACAACCACCATGTGGTGGTGCATATTTTCCCGTCTAACAGGCCCGCATCGCCGAGTACGTATCCCCCGGCGCAGGCTCCAGCGATCTGGCTACCTTGCCGGTATTGCGTTTGTAACCAGACTGCGGCTTCTTGTACGGCATCTGGCGCAATCGGAAGCTTATGCTCATTCAGACGCATGCCCGTGACGATGATCCTATCGAAAACCGTGCTATCACCAAAGGATGCCTCACAATCAATCTTTTTCCCTTGTGCATCATGCACCGGTTTTCCATCCGCGCTGACAATCACGGTATCAAATTGCGCATTTTTGTCCGTAGGGGGGGTCGCGATCCCCGGGTTCATCATGATGGTCTGGTTAGTCAGCCAGAACATATCTGCTAACCCAGAAATAGCGGACATCATACTGCCGGGCAGAGCCAGAAGCGCGATTTTCATCAGTAACCCTTGTTTAACAACGTTGGCTGATTTTGCCTGATAAACGTCTTATCTGACAGCTTATGACATGTGCAATAGATGTTTACACTGTATTAACGATCGCGTCAGGGGCGATTTCTAACATAACCAATGAATGACATAAGGTGGAGAGAATGAAGCATTCGCTTTTCTACCGCGTGGTAAGCATCACGCTGGCATTTGTACTGTCTGTGTTCATGGCATCGGCAACCTATGCTCAGGAGGAAAAAATCAACAATATCGTACTGGTTCATGGCGCATTTGCGGATGGATCAAGTTGGTCAGAGGTGACTGCCCGGCTGCAAGCTATGGGGTACCACGTGACAGCAGTGCAAAACCCGCTGACCTCTTTGCAAGATGACGTGGCAGCAACAATGCGCGTTATTCAGCGTCAACACGGGGATGTTTTATTGGTCGGCCACTCTTGGGCCGGGGCTGTCATTTCTCAGGCTGGAAACGATCCGGCGGTAAAAGGGTTGGTTTACCTTTCAGCGCTGATTCCTAACAGTGGCGAATCTGTGAGTGACCTCTTACAACGCTTGAATGCACCAATGGAGGGGCTTAAACCCGATCAGGATGGGTTGATATGGCTGGATGATCCCAAAATATTTCATCACGTTATGGCCAATGATGTTCCTGAGGCGAAATCACGTCTGCTGAGCGCTGCACAGCAACCTATTGCGGCACAGGCATTTAGCGGGAAGGTGCAACAGGCTGCGTGGAAAACAAAACCTTCATGGTATCTGTTGACCGAAAATGACAACGCTCTTAAGCCCAGCCTTCAGGAAACGTTGGCGCATGATATCGGGGCAACCCTGTTGCGGATCCCTTCCAGCCATATGTCGATGATTTCACACCCTGATGCCGTAGCGGCATTTATTGATAACGCGGCCCGACATCTTAAATAAACGCCACACTGCAAGAGGATGTTTTACGATGAAGATTCTCCATATTGATTCCAGCATTATGCAGCATGATTCCATTACGCGTGAGTTGTCTGCTGAGCTGATTCAGCAACTGCTCGACACACAGGATGATGCCACTGTTATCTATCGTGACCCGATGTTGTGAAAACACTCTCGTACTAATCAGAGGTGATGACTATGTTACATGCAGTGACGCCCTCCTATACACAACCCGCACAGACATTAGCCCCTTACGTTGAAGCACATAAAAAGTGGCTCGCAGAAGGGGTAAGCAAAGGGTGGGTGATTGTTGCGGGTCCGCTAACTGGCGGCAACGCTGGATTTATTCTGTTTCAGGCCGACGATGCGGAGTGGATAACGACCTTCTTGCAAAGCGACCCGTTTGTCGTTCATAAACTGGTTACGGTGGAAATGCACAGTATTTCGCCAGCGATAGGTTCGAAGAACTTCCACGTTGATTGGGCTGCTTCAGCAACGCTTTTGTGAATCACTCAATGCGTTAGAGAGGCGTATCGACAGTTCTACAGCGGCATTTGGCGCACCGCGGGCAATCTGCGATAATAGCGGTTTGCCCGCCTGTTTGGGCGGACACCCGATGACTGAGCCATAGGATGTTATGCTGTACCCGATAAATGAGATGTTCCAAACCCTGCAAGGCGAAGGCTTTTTTACCGGTGTTCCGGCGATTTTTGTACGCCTGCAAGGGTGCCCGGTGGGGTGTAGCTGGTGTGATACCAAACACACCTGGGACAAGTTTGCTGAACGTGAAACCACGCTGGCGCAGATTCTGGTAAAGACGCAGGAGAGCGATGCCTGGGCACCGGCCAGCCCGGAAGCGATTCTGGCGCGCATCCAGCAAGAGGGGTATAGCGCCCGGCATGTGGTTATCACCGGGGGAGAACCTTGTATCCACGATTTGACGCCGTTGACCGACTATCTCGAACAAAACGGCTATCGCTGCCAGATAGAAACCAGCGGTACTCATGAGGTGCGCTGTTCGTCGCAAACCTGGGTCACTGTTTCACCCAAAGTGAATATGCGCGGTGGCATGGTGGTGCTCGATCAGGCACTCGTGCGTGCGGATGAAATCAAACATCCGGTGGCGCGAGAGAAAGACATTGAAGCGCTGGATGCCTTGCTGGCGCGTTTACACGATGATAAATCGCGGATTATCGCTTTGCAGCCCATCAGCCAGAAAGACGCGGCGACCAAACTCTGTATCGAAACCTGTATTGCGCGTAACTGGCGTCTGTCGATGCAGACGCACAAGTATCTGAATATCGCCTGATAGCCGGCCGATCCTTTTATTCCCCGCGGTAAACGCAGCCCGCCGTGCAGGTTTCTTTCACCATCACGGCGCTCAGCAGAGGCAGCGTGGGTTTTAACTGCTGCCAGATCCAGTGCGCCAGCACCTCGCTGGTCGGGTTTTCCAATCCTGGGATTTCATTGAGGTAGTGGTGATCCAACTGTTGCCACACCGGGTTGAAGACCGCTTTCAACTCTGCGAAATCCATCACCCAGCCGGTATGCGGATCGACGTCACCGGTGATCTCCAGTCTCACCATAAAGGAATGCCCGTGCAAACGGCCACATTTGTGCCCTTCCGGCACGTGCGGCAGGTGGTGGGCGGCTTCAAACTGAAAATCTTTAAATAGGGTAGTGACCATAACAACGTTCCTGAAGGGATAACCGAGCGTAAACCAAAGCCGTCGCATACTACCGGAAAGTCGTCCTTGAAGCACGTTTGGTCGAAGAATAATCTGATCGATAGGGTGTTCATCTGAGCGCGCGACCTATAACGTTTTAAGCGTTAAAGATTATCAGAAAAACCATTTAGGCATTTTGGTTATTAAATATTGCCATCGCGTCTTTAATTGTTGCGCGCGGGATAGGTAACCTTATATTCCATACAACTTTGTATTGCATAAAAATCGCTTTATACCCGTCAAGCTTCACGTAGTAGGGTATGCCGCGGGACGACTTAAAAGGACACTGAAATCACGATGACCACTCCGGTTTCGTTGCTGCCGCTTAGTGCCGAGCAGCTTGCGCGTTTGCAGAGCGCCACGGGGGATTTCTCTCCAGCGCAGCTGGCCTGGCTGTCAGGCTATTTTTGGGGCGTCGCGCAGGGCAATGGGGCTCAGAGCGGTGCCGTGTCGGCTGTGTCGCTCCCGGCCAGTGCCGCTGCGCCTGCCCAAAGCATCACCCTTATCTCGGCATCGCAAACGGGCAATGCCCGCCGTGTGGCTGAACAACTGCGTGACGATTTGCTGGCCGCCAAGCTCGCGGTCACGCTGGTGAATGCAGGCGATTATAAATTTAAGCAAATCGCGCAGGAAACGCTGCTGCTGGTGGTGACCTCTACGCAAGGGGAAGGGGAACCGCCGGAAGAGGCCGTGGCGTTGCATAAATTCCTGTTCTCCAAAAAAGCCCCTGCGCTGAAAACCACGTCGTTTGCGGTGTTTGGGTTGGGCGATACCTCTTACGAATTTTTCTGCAAAGCCGGTAAAGATGTTGATAGCCGGTTGGCCGAACTGGGCGCAGAGCGCCTGCTCGATCGCGTGGATGCCGATGTTGATTATCAGGCGGCGGCTGAGCAGTGGCGTCGCCAGATTGTTGATATCCTTCAGGCGCGAGTGCCGGCACAAGGTGCGGCGGTGGTTCAGGCGAGTGCCAGCGGAACGCGGGATGAAATTTCCAGCAGTCCTTACAGTAAAACCGCCCCTTACACGGCAAGTTTCGCTGTGAATCAGAAAATCACGGGGCGTGCGTCCGACAAAGATGTGCGACATATCGAGATCGATCTGGGGGATTCCGGCCTGCGCTATCAGCCGGGTGATGCGCTCGGCGTGTGGTATCAAAACGATCCGGCGCTGGTACAGGAATTACTGGAACTGCTGTGGTTAAAAGGGGATGAGCCTGTGACCGTGGCGGGCGACACACTGCCTTTATCGCAGGCGCTGCAACGCCATTTCGAACTGACGCAAAACACGGCGCCGCTGGTGGAGAAATACGCCGCGTTGTCCCGCAACGACGCGTTGCTGGCGTTGGTGGCAGAGAAACCTGCGCTGCAACAGTTTGCCCAGCGCACGCCGCTGGTGGATATGGTGCGTCAGGCACCGACGGAACTGACGCCGGAGCAACTGATTAGCTGGTTGCGCCCATTGACGCCGCGCCTCTATTCCATTGCTTCTTCTCAGGCTGAAGCTGAAAGCGAAGTGCATATTACCGTGGGTGTTGTGCGCTATGACTATGAGGGACGTGCACGAACGGGCGGCGCATCAGGTTATCTGGCGGATCGTTTGAATGAAGACGATGAGATTCAGGTGTTCATTGAACATAACGATCACTTCCGCCTGCCTGCCGATCCCTCGACGTCCGTCATCATGATCGGTCCTGGCACCGGTATCGCCCCGTTCCGCGCCTTTATGCAACAGCGCGAAGCGGACGGTGCAGAAGGCAAAAACTGGTTGTTTTTCGGCAACCCGCACTTTACCGAAGATTTTCTCTATCAGGTGGAATGGCAGCGCTACGTGAAAGACGGGCTGCTGACGCATATCGATCTGGCCTGGTCGCGCGATCAGGCACACAAAATCTATGTGCAGGACAAACTGCGCGAGAAGGGCGAGCAGGTGTGGCGCTGGATCCAGGATGGCGCTCATCTCTACGTGTGTGGCGATGCCAACCGTATGGCGAAAGATGTGGAGCAGGCGCTGCTGGACATCATCGTTACCCACGGCGGTCTGGATGCAGAACAGGCCGATGAATTTTTAAGCGAACTGCGCCTTGAGCGCCGTTATCAGCGCGATGTGTACTAGCGAGATCTTTATCAATGAGCGAAAAATTACCAATCGATGAACGTTATCCCGGCCCGTTAGTGGTAGAAGGGAAACTTGCTGATGCGGAGCGCCTGAAGCGGGAAAGTAACTACCTGCGCGGTACCATTGCTGAAGATTTGCAGGAAGGGCTGACGGGCGGTTTTAACGGCGACAACTTTTTGCTGATCCGCTTTCACGGCATGTATCAGCAGGATGACCGCGATATTCGCGCTGAACGTGCCGAGCAAAAGCTGGAGCCGCGCCATGCCATGATGCTGCGCTGCCGTTTGCCGGGTGGCGTGATGACACCGGAACAGTGGTTAGGGATCGATAAATTTGCCGCCGAGAGCACGCTCTATGGCAGCATTCGTATCACCAACCGCCAAACCTTTCAGTTTCACGGCCTTCTGAAGCCGAACGTGAAACCGGCGCACCAGTTGCTAAACCATCTGGGGCTGGACGCGTTGGCGACGGCCAACGATGTGAACCGTAACGTGCTTTGTACCTCTAACCCGGTGGAATCCGAGCTGCATCAGCAGGCCTATGACTGGGCGAAGAAGATCTCCGAGCACCTGTTGCCACGTACCCGCGCTTACGCCGAGATCTGGTTGGATCAAGAGAAAGTCGCTACCACCGATGAAGAACCGATCCTCGGGGCAACTTATCTGCCGCGCAAGTTCAAAACTACGGTGGTGATCCCGCCGCAAAACGATGTGGATTTGCACGCCAACGATCTCAATTTTATTGCCATTGCTGATAATGGCCGCCTGGTCGGCTTCAACGTGCTGGTCGGCGGTGGCCTTTCTATCGCCCATGGCGATAAGGCAACCTATCCGCGCACGGCCAGTGAGCTGGGCTATATTCCGATTGAGCATACGCTGGCCGTGGCTGAAGCGGTGGTAACCACGCAACGTGACTGGGGTAACCGCACCAACCGCAAAAATGCCAAAACCAAATATACGCTGGAGCGTGTCGGCGTTGACACCTTCAAACGCGAAGTGGAAAAGCGCGCGGGCGTGACCTTTGAATCGGTGCGCTCGTATGAATTCACGGGCCGTGGCGATCGTATTGGCTGGGTAAAAGGCATCGATAGCAAATGGCACCTGACGCTGTTTATCGAAAATGGCCGTATTCTCGATTATCCGGGCCGTCCGCTAAAAACCGGGTTGGCCGAAATCGCCAAAATCCACAAAGGGGATTTCCGCCTGACGGCGAACCAAAACCTGATTGTGGCAGGCGTGAGTGCGCGCAATAAAGCGAAGATTGAAGCGCTGGCCCGTGAGCACGGGTTGATTGACGATAGCGTCAGCGAGCAGCGTAAAAACTCGATGGCCTGCGTCTCTTTCCCAACCTGTCCGCTGGCGATGGCGGAAGCCGAGCGTTTTCTGCCGGAATTCGTCACCGAGGTGGAAGGCATTATGCAGCGCCACGGCGTAGGCGACGAGCATATTGTCCTGCGGGTCACCGGCTGTCCGAACGGCTGTGGCCGCGCCATGCTGGCGGAAGTTGGTCTGGTTGGCAAAGCCGTTGGGCGCTACAACCTGCATCTGGGCGGTAACCGTGAAGGCACGCGCATTCCGCGCATGTACCGCGAAAATATCACGCAGGCGGAGATCCTGAGCGAACTGGATGGTCTGATTAGCCGCTGGGCGTTGGAGCGTCAGCAGGGAGAAGGGTTCGGTGATTTCGCTATCCGTAGCGGCATTATCAAGCCGGTGCTCGATCCGGCGCGCGACTTTTACGATTAACCGGGAGGCATGATGTCGGTATTCTCACTTGAGGCGCTTAATGCGCTACCCAAACCGGAGCAGGCGCAAGCGCTGGCCGAAACCAACGCCCAGTTGGAAACGCTCTCCGCGGAGGAACGCGTAGCCTGGGCGCTGGAGCACCTGCCGGGAGAGTATGTGCTCTCCTCCAGCTTCGGTATTCAGGCAGCGGTGAGCCTGCATCTGGTCACACAACTGCGCCCTGATATTCCGGTTATTCTCACCGATACCGGCTACCTGTTTCCAGAAACCTACCAGTTTATCGATACGCTGGCCGAGCAGTTGAAACTCAATCTGAAGGTGTATCGCGCCGAGCACTCTCCAGCTTGGCAGGAAGCGCGCTATGGCAAACTGTGGGAACAGGGCGTCGAAGGTATTGAACAGTACAATCTGCTAAACAAAGTGGAGCCGATGAACCGTGGGCTGAGCGAGCTACAGGCGCAGACCTGGTTTGCCGGATTGCGGCGCGAGCAGTCGGGTAGCCGTGGACATCTGCCGGTACTGGCTATCCAGCGTGGCGTTTTCAAGGTGCTGCCGATTATCGATTGGGATAACAAGCAGGTGTATCAATACCTCAAGCAGCACGGTTTATCCTACCATCCGCTGTGGGAGCAGGGTTACCTGTCCGTAGGGGATACGCATACCACACGCAAATGGGAACCGGGAATGAGCGAAGAAGAGACTCGCTTCTTCGGTTTGAAACGGGAGTGTGGGTTGCACGAGGGGTGAGTGTCATCGTGCTGAAAAGGAAAAGGCCGTTAACCAACGGCCTTTTTTGTACACAGCGCTGGCACAGTAATCAGTAGTCCAGCACCGCCCACCAGAACACGCGACCGATAATATCGACGTCGCTGAGCGATTTCTCTTCGACAGGGTGTTCTGCACTGTTGTAGCTGCGGATGCTTACCGTGTTCGGCCCGACCTGATACAGCAGCTTGATGCGGTTCCAACCGTTTTGGCTGATGGCGTAGATCTTACCATCAATAATGCGCTTATCGTTGGTGTTGACGGCGACGGTAGTGCCATCGGGAATAAACGGTTCCATGCTGTCGCCCTTGGCTGGGAAACAGAGTACGCCGGAGCCATCCGAATTTGCACCGACGCGGCGTAGGGTCGATTTGGAAAACCGCAGCTTAAACCCGTTGTGATCTTCATTCATGATGCGCCCAGTCCCGCAGGCGAATTCAATATCTTTCAGAAACGGCACTTCCACTTCATCATCCCGCAAGGGGGTGTGGCTGTCCCATACGTCAACCGTTCCCCACTGGGATTCCGGGGGAATGTTGGAGCGCGAGTCGTAAGGGGCTGCCGCAGGTGCACGCATCGGTTCATCACCATTTGCTAGCCATTCTGGACGCACCCCCAGCGCATCGGCGATATCAATGATACGCGATGTTCCTTTCGCCTGACCGGAGGTCAAGCGCCAGATTGTCGGCTGAGCCATGTTAACGGCGCGTGCCAGTTGCCCCTGAGTCATTCCCGTCAGAGACATCGCATGGTTGAGCCGTTCTGCCAAAGTGTTCATCGTTTTCATGCCAGTCACTTTATAGCATTCGCTATTGCTTTTCAAGGGAAATGGCAATACCTTTAGCTATTAGAGATAGCTAAAGGTATTATCACACTACCAACACCGACTATGCGTGAGTAACGGGCGTTAGTGTTTAATGAAATCAATAGCTTTTCGGTGGCAGTCTATGGCTGCCGCGCTTTTGTTACTCCAGGGGATGGTGCGGCAAGAACCCAATGGTCTTGCCAGATAAAAGTATAGAAACAACAAAGGTGGCGAGATGATTCGTGATATCCAAAAGGTGCTCGAGCGCTATGGCGCATGGGCTTCTCATACCGAGCACGGGCTGTATTACTCATCGGTGGCCGCGGGCTTCCGCGGGTTGCTGCCCTCCAGCCAGCGCTCGCGACCCTCGTGCTGCGATGACGATGGGTTGATTGTCAATGGGGCGATGGCGTGTTTGAAAAAGCGTGACCCGTACCTGCATGTGCTATTGGAGTGGCACTATGTGCTTGGTCTGCCGGTGAGGGCGATTGGTACCAAGCTGGGCATTTCACATACGCTGGTGCTAAAACAGCTACAAATGGCAGAAGGATTTATTGATGGCTGCCTGAGCATGATGGATATCAAACTGGATATCGATCTTGAATGCCAGAAAGAGCTGGTTTATACGCCGAAAATAAAAAAGGTGGTGGAATTCCAAAAGGCAATATAGTCTGATAAAAATGATTAATTCATCCTATTCCTAATGCGAAGTTCATTTCCTATGACAAGCATTTTTTTCGAATGGCATATTGTCCTAATTAACGGATAGGTTAAAGGGTGTGCGAATATTTTTTGATTTTTCGCAAGGAAAGGTGTATTTGTGCGTGTAGTATTGTTCACTATCGAACGCATGACAGAGGAGTGCATTGCCTTCGTAATCACCGACCGAAACAGTAAATCAGGAATATTCCAGATTAGTCTTATCGCAAAAATTGAAAGTCATGTTGCCATTTCGTCCTTTAACGAGGCCTATGATGAAGACGCTGCTGTTATTCATGTTGGTTCCTGTGTTGCTTTCTGGGTGTTCGACGCGGTGGGTGAAAATTCGTGATAACCCAACTGATCATGTTACTTCAAGAACCCTGTGCCGGGTTAGCGCTGAACAGCGATTCCCGGTGCGCAATGAAGTGATCAACCGCACCAACTACCGTACTGTCACTGAACCTTGTAATTATAAACGGTGGTGCGGTGGGAAAAAGTATAGAACTTATGAAGTTGAGGAATTTCAAAGCTATGTCACGGATGTGAACGACGGCAGTCGTAACAGTTCCTATCGCGACTGCATGTGGGACAATGGCTGGCAGCAACAAACCAAATCAAATTGGGAGTGGGATAGAACACCCATGACGCTGCAATATACCGGGCCTGCGAAATAATAACCCGGCGTGAAAATATT
The DNA here is from genome assembly GCF_025962695.1 of Candidatus Symbiopectobacterium sp. NZEC135. NCBI lineage: Bacteria > Pseudomonadati > Pseudomonadota > Gammaproteobacteria > Enterobacterales > Enterobacteriaceae > Symbiopectobacterium > Candidatus Symbiopectobacterium sp. NZEC135. The sequence continues at coordinate 16,234 of NZ_JAGFPF010000029.1, forward strand.
GCTGCATATATACAGAATGACGATATCTTTTTTATCGTATTCGTTTAGAAAACGGTTGTGGAATTCCAAAAAGCCATTTACGCTACAAAAATGCTTATTGGGTTCGGCGTCATAAAATATCATCTGAGAATTAAAATAGACATTAAACGTGTTGTGGAATTCCAAATAACAAGGTAGTCTGTTAAAAATCGTTAATTTCAGCAATCATAAAAAAGGCTTCGCATTTGCGAGGCCTTTTTTTAGTTTGGTGTAATGTTAATGGTGATTTGGCATGTTTGATTTTTTAAATTTACGCTGCATTCCGATGTAACACTTCTCTCGTGCTTCGACATCACGGCTATTGAGATGCCGGAACGTTATTAATAACCACTTTCCGCTTTTTGTTCTTATCACTGTAGGCACCGCACGACGGCGGTGAGGTTATGCGTATGTATAAATTGACGACGGGCATCTCCTATGGCGCTTCGGGTGCTACCGGCAGTTACTGGATGCTTCAGTTGCTGGATGCTGTTTCTCCAAACCAGTGGACAGCCATTGGTGTGATGGGGAGTTTGCTGTTTGGTCTGCTGACTTTTCTGGTGAATTTGTTTTTCAAAATCAGGGAAGACCGGCGCAGAGAAGAGGGAATGCATAATGAGTAGACGCCAGATAGTCACCGCTGCGTTTTGCTCCGTCAGCGTGATCGTTGCCATGGTGCTGAATAATAGCGATAGCTATCACTCCCAACAGGGCAATGCTTTGCGCTTCAGTCAGGCCGCGATGGAGGTGATGGGGAATGCTGAGGGGTGCCGACGGGAGGTTTACCAGTGCCCGGCACGCATCAGCACTCAGGGCATTGGCCATACGCGGCGTGTTACAGGGGCTGTCACACTGGCCGATGACCAGCAGATTGCCCGCTGGTTCGCAGAAGATCAGCTGGACGCGCAAAACTGCCTTGAGCAGAACGTTGAGCGCAAATTGGGCGCGCGCTTGCCGCAGAATGTTTTTGACGGTGTTGGCAGCTTTGTGTTCAACGTGGGCTGTGCGAATTTCCTGACGTCCACGCTGTACCGCTACCTGACGGCGGGCTCTTACCTTGCCGCCTGTCATCAACTTAGCCGTTGGGTCTATGTCGGGCAGGCGGTGCTTCCGGGGTTGGTGGCTCGTCGCGCCAAAGAACAGGCGCTGTGCCTGGCTACGCAGAAATAGCCCGATGATAAAAATCTACCTATTACTGATCGCGGGGGCCCTCGCGGCTGCCTTTGGTGCCGGTTGGTCTCTGCAAGGGAGTCGTTGGGAAGCTGATATTGCCGCTCGTGACAAGCAATCCAGCGAGCTGCGCCAGACGCAGCAACAATCAATTATTGCGCAGCAGGCGTTTACTTTTCAGCGCGTGAACCAGATAGCTGCCGATGCCTATCAGCGCAGCCTCTCTATCAAGGCCGATTCCGATGAAAAACAGATTATTTACCGCACGACCGTCAAGCGCGATCCGGTGGGGCGTCAGTGCGTGCCTGATGCTGTGTCTGAGCGGTTGCTCGACGACGCGCACCGTCTACGTGCCCGCGTCGTGCACAGCGTTGCCCCAGACGCTAACGCAACCGGTCGTGGTGCCGTTACCGCCGGTTGCCGATTGACCTACGCCCAGGCCGTTTACTGGATTGAGCCACTGTTGGCGGCACTGGAGCAAGCCAACAGCCAGCTTGATGCAATACGTACTGCACAGGCCGACAGCAAATAACCCGCTGTCCGCCGGGGCCAGCACGTCTCTCCCTGACAATTAACTACGGATGACATGCCCATCATGATCAAGCATATGCAGCTACGTGCTGCGGTTTTGGCTGCGCTGCGCGCCGCCATCACCGAACACACCACTTTTCTTGACGGACGCCCCGTCGCCTTAACGCCAGACAGCCTGCCCGCCATCGCGGTCTACATCAGTGATGCACAACCGGTGGAAAACGCACTGGATGAGGCGCTGTGGCAAGCCAATCTGCACGTCGCGCTTTTCGAACAGGCTGAGAGCCCTGATTCGACGCTGGATGAAAAGATGGCGCAAAAAATTTCCCCTGCGCTGATGTCAGTGTCAGCGCTTAAGGAGAGTACGCAAACCTTCTCAACGCAGCGGTATGACTATCGACGCGATGAAGAAGGGCGCATTTGGAGGTCTGCGGACCTTGAATTTTCAATAACTTATTATCAGTGAGGCCATTATGTCTACAACAGAAGCCATTAAAGGTGCAGGAACAACGCTTTGGGTTTTTACCGGCACCGGTGACCCGTATGCCAACCCAACGGGCGACAGCGGTTGGACGCGATTGGCGCAGGTCAAAGAGCTAACGCCGGGTGAGATGACGGCGGAATCCTTCGATAACACCTATCTGGACGGTGAAAACGCCGGGTGGAGCGATACCGCACAGGGGATCAAATCCGCCGGGGACACCAGTTTCACCCTGGCATGGAAAGCGGGCGACCTGGGGCAACAGGAACTGGTGGATTGGTTTACCTCCGGCGCTGTGCGCGGCTACAAAATCAAGTATGCCAACGGCGTGGTTGATGTGTTTAAGGGCTGGGTCAGTGCGTTAGGGAAATCGATTCCGGTTAAGGAAGTGATCACCCGCACCGCGAAGGTCACCAATACCGGCAAGCCAGTGCTGGCGGAAGACGCACCGGCGGCAGTAACGCCTTAAGGCAGCAGACGCTGCTTTTTTTATACCCCGGTCACTTTACCTCGTCATCCTCGGCGAAAGCCGGGGATCTCTGCCAGCAGAAACGCGTTTGTTCGGCAAGAGATTCCCGCCTGCGCGGGAATGACGGTGGTGGCGGGAATGACGGTGGTGGCGGGAATGACGGTGAGAGTAAGGCCGTTTGTCAGCTACCTCTGCCCGCGTACGCGGGCTTTTTTGGTAAAAATGAAATAAAGGAGAACACATGTACCTGAAAACCGAGCCTTTCGGCCCCAATCAGGTGGTGCTGTCTGAACTATCAGGGTTGCAGCGCATCGAGTATCTCGAAGCCATTGTTGAGCACATGAGTGCGTTGGAGAACATTCCTGACACTATCCCCGAGGCCAAGAAAATGGCCATTTTTGGCAGCCTGACCATCAAGCTGCACGCCTGGCTGGTATCCCGCTCGCTGTGGCAACAGGATCGGGAACGCGCTCTGGATGACATTTTCAATCAGGTGCTCAACGACTGGCCACCGCGCTTGATCAATGAAGCCGCCTTGCTGGTTCAGCAGCTCAGCGGCATTGCGCCAGAAAGTGCCAGTGAAGAATCTGCGGGTGAGCGTGCATCCAGCACGCCGGGAAAGTCTTAGCCGCACAGGTGCGTTTTGCGATGCGTCTGGCTCGGGAGTTCCGGCGTCATGACTGGCGCACGATGCTGTCTGAACTCTCTTCCAGTGAGTTATCGGAATGGTTTGCGTTCTATCAGGAGCACTACTTTTCCGATGTGCTGCTGGATGCGGAGTGCTGCGCCCTGCGTGCCACCATGCTGGCGTTGACGGGTCATCAAGACATCCCGTTAGAGCAACTCAGCCTGTTACAGCCAACGGTTGAGCCTGAAACGATGAGTGACGATGAATTGATGGCAATAGGCGAAGGATTATTTGGAGGGGTTCGTTATGGCCCAGACAACCAATGAACAGGCATTAAATTTTAACGCTGTGTTGTTAAACAGTAGCGTGCTGCGCGTGCAGCAGGATTTGCTGTCGCTGGGGGGGGTTGTTACCCAAGCGACGCAGAGTTTTTCTCAATTGGTCGCCCAGCAGAGCGCCGCGTTGAAAGCGAGTGAGGTGCGAACCCAGCCGGGCACCTGGTCAGCACAGCGCGTAATGGCGCAAGGGAGCGCTGATTTTAACGATACCAGTGGCTTTATGCTGGCAGGGCTGAATGGCATTGGCACCGATCAATCCAAAGATGAAGCGAAGGTGAAAACCTGGCGGGAGGGCCTGATTGAGTCATGGAGCGAATACGCCAAAGTGGCTTCAGATACGTACACCCAGGTGAAAACCGGCGGCGAGGCAGCATTTAAAACGCTGGACGCGGGATTAACGCGCTTTGTGAAAACCGGCAAACTGAATCTCTCGAATTTTGCCGAATCCATGCTGAGTATGTTAGCGAACGTCGCGCTCAGGGCATCAATGGTCGAAGGGGTTAACGCCATTCTTGGTTTTTTCGATATTTCGACAACCACCAAGGATAAAGATAAGGATAAAGACTCGGGTCAAAATAAGCAGAGCGCATCGGCAAATCCGGCAACCCCCCCAGCGCAGCGCAATGATGTCCAGAAAAGTAATAACAGTCAGGAGGCCGGAGGGTCGAATAACAACATCGGCAAAACCTGGGTAGATGGCCTGAGTGAATCCTGGGGGAAATATTCCGAGAGTGCGCTGGACTCTTATTCCATTATTCAGGCTGGAGGAGAGGCGGCATTCCAACAGTTGGATAATAGCGTGATGAATTTTGTGCGGACCGGGAAACTCAATTTCTCCTCTTTTGCCGAATCGGTGTTGGGCATGCTGGCGGAAATCGCCGTGAAGTCGGCGCTGGTGCAGGGGGTGAATGCGTTAATGGGCGCGTTTGGCGTAACGGCTAACGCCAACGGTGGTGTGTATACCTCATCCAGCCTGTCGGCCTATTCGGGGCAGGTGGTCGATCGCCCCACGCTGTTTGCCTTCGCCAAAGGGGCCGGACTGATGGGCGAGGCTGGACCGGAAGCCATTATGCCGCTGACGCGTAACGCCAACGGTGTACTGGGGGTGCGCGCCGTGGGGGGCGTGAGTGGCAATACGGCACCGCAGGTCAGTATCACTATCGCCAGCGATGGTCGCATCTCTCAGACCTCATCGGCCGGGTTGGCGCAATTTGGCAGTGAGATTGGCAGCTTTGTCGATCAACGCTTTAAATCGCTGCTGACCCGGGAAATGGGGCAGGGACGCATGTTGAGCACAGCAATGAAAGGGCGGAGAAGCTAATGGCAATTGAGACATTTCACTGGCCGCTGCAAATCGGCAATCAGCCCGAGGTGCAATACAGCGAAACGGTACGCAAAGTGCAGTTTGGCGATGGCTATACGCAACTGTCCGGCACGGGGTTAAACGGGGAAACCATCACTTTTCCCTACGCGTTTCGCGGCACGCTCGACACCGCTGTCGAGATTCGCGATTTCTTGCGGCGTCATCGCAAGAAATCATTCCAATGGACTCCCCCGCATGAACAGCCGGGGCTCTATCGGGTGGTGGAAGACTCAATAAAGTTTGCTCCGGCCGGTAACGTTCAGGGGGTGATCACGGCGACCTTCGTTCAGTGGTATGGCGTGTAATTAACCCCTCTTTCATCACCCTTCCCCAGCCTGCGCGCTGGTTTTTTTGTCTCTGGAGAACCGATGTCTATCAATCTCGACGCCCAACAGTTGGCGCCGGGCGATCGCGTGCGCTTGTTTGAAGTGGATTGCACCGCATTCGATGGCCCGGAACTCTATTTTCACAACCATCCCATCCCGCACAGTGCCGACGAGCTTGCCGCCGCTGCGGGGGAGGAAAGTAAGCTTTCAGCCAAATCCCTCTGGTGGCAGGGTAAAGAGTACAAGGCCTGGCCGACGCATATTGAGGGGCTGGAAATGACCAGCGATGGCAGTGCTCCCACGCCCACGCTGGCCGTGGGTAATATTGACGGCACCATCACCGCGCTGTGTCTGGTCTACCAAAATCTGGCGCAGGCCACGGTGCGCATTCACACCACCTTTGCTCACTATCTGGATGCGCGCAATTTCCCCGATGGCAACCACAGCGCTGACCCGACGCAAGAGCGGCTGGAAGTCTGGTACATCGACAGCAAGGCCAACGAGGACAGTGAATCGGTCACGTTCAATCTCTCTTCTCCTGCGGATTTGCAGGGGATCATGATCCCGACCCGGCAGATTCACAGCCTGTGTACCTGGTGTTCACGCGGGCAGTATCGCGGTGCCTCCTGCAGCTACACCGGGTCGCGCTATTTCGACATTGACGGCAACCCGGTTGACGATCCGGCAAAGGATGAATGTTCCGGGCTGCTTTCCACTGGCTGCAAACCGCGCTTTGGTGAAGCGGCCGAATTGCCGTTCGGCGGCTTTCCGGGATCGGCTCTGATTAAGAGGTAATAGTGTGAAACTGGGAAATTTGATCGTCAGCGCGATCCTCGCCCATGCTGAGCAAGAATATCCGCGCGAGGCGTGCGGGGTGGTGGTGCACAATCAACAGCGGCAACGCTATGTGCCGTGCCGCAATCTGGCGCAGGCACCGCAGGATCATTTTATCATCAGCCCCGAGGACTATGCGCAGGCGGAAGACAGCGGCACGCTGGTGGCGATCGTGCACAGCCATCCCGATGCCACCACCACGCCCAGTGCCGTCGATCTTGCCCAGTGCGATCAATCGCAACTGCCCTGGGTGATCGTGAGTTGGCCGGAAGGCGATGTTCGTACCCTGATGCCACAGCAGGGGATTAAGCCCCTATTGGCGCGCCCTTTTGTGCACGGCATTTGGGACTGCTACGCCATTGTGCGCGACTGGTATCAACTGGAGCGCAATATTCAACTGCCGAATTTTGCGCGCACCGACGACTGGTGGAACCGGGGCGAAAACCTGTATATGACGCACTACCGCGACGCGGGCTTTATGCCAGTGACGGATGATATTGCGCCGGGTGACGTGATCGTTATGCAAGTGCGCGCCAGCGAGCCGAATCATGCTGGCGTCTACGTTGGCAACGGTGAAATGCTACACCATATGTACGGTCAGCTTAGCCAGAAAGTGCCCTACGGCGGCTACTGGCTGGACAGAACCATTATCCGACTGCGTTATACCGGAGGGAATCATGACGCTAGCCATTGAGTATCAGCCGTTAAAAACCATTCGGCTTTACGGCGTATTGGGTGCCACCTTTGGTCGTGTGCATCGTCTGGCGGTGGAAACCCGGCAAGAGGCCATAAAGGCGTTAAGCGTGACTATTCCTGGTTTTGAAAAGTTTCTGTTGACCAGTAAATCTCGCGGTTTGGTTTATGCCGTATTTGATGGGAAACGTAATCTTGCGAAAGATGAATTAGATTTTATCGTTGCGGATGAAATTCGCATTGCTCCGGTTATTATTGGCAGCAAACAGGCGGGTATATTTCAAACGATTTTAGGTGCAGTGTTGCTGATTGCCTCTATATGGAATCCTGGTGCTTTAATACCAGCCAAGGCGCTTTTGACGGTCGGTGCCATGGGGGCATCCATGATGCTTGGCGGCGTAATGCAAATGCTCACCCCGGTTCAAGGCGGCATCTCTATGCGTCAGTCTCCCGACAATAAGCCCTCCTATGCGTTTGGCGGGCCGGTTAACTCCATTGCGCAGGGTAACCCAGTGCCGATTCTCTATGGCCGCCGTCGTATTGGCGGTGCGATTATCTCTGCGGGAATTTACGCGGAAGACCAGCAATAATTATTGCCTTCATCAACGTTTTACCGGTGCTGTCGTGCTTTATTTACCGTTATCTATACACAGCAAATATCTGCACACTGCCAAGGTAAAAAAATGAAAGCATCCTTATTATTGCCATTGCAATTATGGTTTCTGCCAACCCTGTTTTTCTACGTATTGTTTTTCTCCGTACTGTTATTACCGGAAGGTGCTATTGCCAAAGCGCAACCGGTTAATAACGAGCAAATAAAACAAGCCATCATCGATGAGTCTATTTCTGCTTATTCGGGAAATTGCCCGTGTCCCTACAATTCGGCACGTAACGGCAGCAGCTGTGGAAAACGCAGCGCGTGGAGCCGGGCCGGGGGCTATTCACCGATCTGTTATAAGCATGAGGTGACGCAAGAGATGATAGACACCTGGAAGAAACGACATAAATCCTGATGCCGATAAACCCGCCTTGAGCGGGTTTTCTTTTTAATGGAGTACCCATGACAGCGATCAAAGGCAGCAAAGGCGGCAGCGCGAACGCGCGTGTTCCCGTTGAGTCGCCGGATTCCATTCAATCCACCTCCTACGCCAAAATACTGCTGGCGCTGGGGGAGGGGGAGTTTGCCGGGAATCTGGATGGCTCGCGTATTTTTCTTGACGGTACGCCGCTCAATGACAGCAACGGCAACGCCAATTTTTCCGGCGTGTCGTGGGCGTTTCGTCCCGGTACGCCCGATCAAAGCTATATTCCCGGTTTTCCCGGCGTGGAAAACGAGATTGCGGTAAGCACCGAACTGACCAGTAAAACGCCATGGACGCGTTTGCTGCCCAATATCAATCTCTCAGCGGTACGCATGCGCTTCTCCTGGGCGGCGTTGCAACAGCAGCATGATAATGGTGACGTAGGCGGCTACCGTATTGAGTATGCCATTGATATTGCTACGGACGGCGGCAGCTACCGTGAAGTGCTGAAAACGGCGATTGATGGCAAAACCACCACGTCATATGAACGCAGCCACCGTATCGATCTGCCCACCGCATCCACCGGTTGGCAGATCCGCGTGCGCCGCATTACGCCCAATTCCACCAGCAATCGTATTGCCGATAAGATGGCGATTGAAGCCATTACCGAGGTGATCGACGCCAAGCTGCGTTACCCGGAAACGGCGCTGCTGCTGATGCAGTTTGATGCACAGCAGTTTCAAAATATTCCGGTTATCTCATGCGAGCCGGACGGGCGAATTATCCGCGTACCCACTAACTATGATGCACAAACGCGGCGCTACTCGGGCAGTTGGGATGGCACCTTCAAGTGGGCCTTCTCCAATAACCCGGCTTGGGTGTACTACGACATTCAGCTTTCTGAACGTTTTGGTTTGGGCGAGCGCATCAAAGCCACCCATTTGGTGCTGTCGAAATGGACGCTGTACCAGATTGCCCAATACTGCGATCAGCTTGTGCCGGACGGTCACGGCGGCAGCGGCACGGAACCGCGCTTTTTATGCGATGTGTATATCCAATCGCAAGAAGAGGCGTGGACGGTGCTCAACGATCTGGCGGCGATTTTTCGCGGCTCCTCATTCTGGGCCAACAACCAGATGAACGTGCTGGCCGACATGCCGCGCGAGATGGATTACGTGGTCACCCGTGCCAACGTGCGTGACGGGCGCTTTACCTATAGCAATGCCAGCAGCAAGACGCACTACAGCACCGCGATGGTGGCGTGGTCCGATCCGGATAACGCCTATCAGGACGCGGTGGAAGCCGTTGCGGATAACAAGCTGGTGCGGCGCTACGGCATTAAACAGGCGGATGTGACCGCGATTGGCTGTACGCGCCAGACTGAGGCTATCCGGCGCGGCAAATGGATTTTGCACACCAACGATGCCGATCGCACCGTCTCCTACACCATGGGGCTGGACGGGGATATCCCGGTTCCCGGCGCGATTGTCGGTATTGCTGATGCCTTGCTGGCCGGGCGTCCATTAGGGGGGCGCATCAGTGCGGTTGATGGACGTAACATCACGCTTGACCGCGTTTCCTCTGCGGCAATCGGTGAACGCCTGATTCTCAACCTGCCGAGTGGCAAGGCCGAAGGGCGCACCATCGAGGCGGTGAATGACAAGGTAGTCACTGTTACCACCGCGTACAGTGAAACGCCGGTGCCTGAGTCGGTGTGGGCAGTCGATGCTAACGATTTGGCGCTGCAACAGTATCGCGTCATTGGTGTGAAAGAGGGCGAAGACAGCACCTCCTTTGACATCACGGCTATCGAATTCGACCCGGATAAATTCGCCAAAATTGATACCGGTGCGCGCATTGAATCTCGCCCCATCAGCCTGGTGCCACCTTCGGTACAGCCTGCGCCGAACAACGTAGCGATCAGTGGCGATAACCGCATCGAACAAGGCATCACTATCACCACCCTGCGCATTACCTGGGACAAGGCGGACAGCGCCATTGCCTATGAAGTGCAATGGCGGCGTGATAACGGCAACTGGATCAGCGCGGCGCGCACCTCGGCATTGGGCGTTGACGTGCCGGGTATTTATGCCGGACGCTACCAAGCGCGCGTGCGCGCCATCAATGCCACGGAAATCTCCAGCCTGTGGGCCAACGCGCAGGAAACCACGCTAACCGGCAAAGTGGGTAATCCGCCGGCACTCTTAAACCTTTCTGCATCGACCGACGTTGTATTCAGTATCGATCTGTCATGGATGTTTGGCTCCGGTTCAGAGGATGGGCTCAAGACGACGTTGATGGTGGCCACAGCCCCTGATTATAGCGATGAGATGTTCCTGGCTGATGTGCCCTATCCGCAACGGAACTACAGTCTTCCGGGGAAACTGACGCCGGGGCAAATACTGTTTTTTCGTGCGATCTTTACTGACAAGCTGGGGAATGAATCGGACTCGACTGAGTGGGTTCGTGGCATGGCAACAAATGATGCCAGCACTATAAAAGACCTACTAAAGGAAGCCATAACAGAGACTCAGCTAAGCAAGGAATTGCTTGAAAAAATTAATAGCCTTCCCAGTGATGTTAATGTGAACGACCTTGCGAACCAGATAACGCAAGCTCAAGAGAACATCACAAAAAATAGGGCTGAGTTGCAGGGAGAAGTTGAGTCAGTAAGAGAGAGCACAGATATTCTAGCGCGTTCTACTATCGAATGGAGCCTGGCTCTTAATGCAGAGGGAAAAGAGCGCCGGGAACGTGAAGCATGGATCATTAAGCAGCAAGCCGAGTTGGAAACGGATCAACAATCAATTGCTGAGGATGTTACGCAACTGGGTGCAAACTTTGATGAACAGCAGGCTGCATTAACGCATATCGATAGAACCGTATCCGATAATCAAAAATCAGTTGTAGAATCTCTTGAAAGGTTAGAAAGCAGAGCATCTGAAAATGAAACCAGTATTGAAAGACTGGATCGTGTTTTCAGTGATGAAATAGAGTCTAGCGCCCAGCAGATTGACAGGCTCAAGACGGATGTTGAGGGGAATAAAGCTGATATATTAAATGAGCAGAAAGCCCGTTCTACAGCCGACGAAGCGCTTGGGCAGCGAATCTCATCATTCGCTGCTGTTGTCGGAGAAAATCAGGCATCTGTAGATCAGAAGATTCAGGTGTTGTCTGATGCGGGCTCCGCTCAAGCCAAAAAGATTGATGACCTAAGTAGCTCCGCGAATGAAAACCGTGCGGCTGTCACCGAACTGCAGGAAGCCCTTAGCAATAACACTGGGGCTACTGCTTCATTAACTCAATCTCTCGATGCAATAGCACGTTCGGAAGTGCAGCATGCGCTGGATAATGAAAGTGACTTTCGGGAACAAGAGAAAAAAAATGCATCAATATTAACGTCACAAAGAGTAATAGCTAATGACCAAGAATCTCTCGCTGAAGAACTATCTTCTCTTGAGGCTAATCATGATGCTACATCGGCAAGGTTATTAAAGGAAGAATCTACCCGCGCCAGTGAAACTGAAGCATTGTCAAAAAATGTGGTTGAGCTAACAGCAAATATTGAGTCGAGTAATGTGCGGATCGCCAGAGAGGAATCAACTAGGGCAACAGCAGATGAATCACTGTCTAAAAGCATATTAGAATTATCATCATCATTTGATAGCAATAAAGCTTCACTCACTCAAAAAATTGAATCGCTAGCAACTGATAATTCAGCACAGACAGGGGTAATTAATCAGCTAAAAACTCAGGTTGGTAATAATTCATCGGAATTAGAACAAAGAATGCAAACCGTTTTTGACAAAACGGGTGCAGGTAAGTCCATTTACACTCTAAAAATGGGGGTTAATGTTGACGGTGAGTTCTACGATGTTGGTATGGCATTGGGGGTAGAAGTTGTTAATGGTGTTGTCCAGCGCCAATTTTTGGTGAACGCGTCTACATTCGGTGTGATGAATAACGAAGACGGTAATATATCTATGCCATTTGTTATTCAAGACGGTCGAATGGTTGTAGACAATGCAATGCTGGGTAAAGCTGTAATTGGAAGACTTCAATTAACTGATTACCTTGAATCAGATAATTATGTTTCCGGTCGTTCAGGACTAAGGCTTGATTTAAAAAATGGCAATCTTGTCATGAACTCTGAATCTGACGGATATAGTGTGACTTTAAGTTCAAAAGGGTTAAAGGTCTATGACGAAAATAAAGATCTCATTGTCGAAGTTGGCATTTTTGATAATGTTAACTAGCACTTTATCTGGTTGCGTATCTTCCTATTCTGAAAATGTAACCTTTAAGGGAGTATGGCAATGTCACTGGGTGGGATGAAGATATGGAATAAAGATAGAACATCTTGGAAGTTTGATGCGACGTGTACGGCTCCCGCAATACTCGGATATGGGTATTATAATACTGTATACTATACCACTACATTAAATCTAGGCATCAAGATACCAGAGGGATCTGATTATTATCTTTGGCTGGCTACCCATGCTGCGATGGATTATCTGGTAGAGAGGAGTCAGTGGACACCACGCGGCGTTTATTACTACACAACCAGATTAGATAGTAATAGAAATGTTTTGATAGATTCACATAACGAGTATGGTGTGTTTGGTCATGTCAGTTCTAATTATTATTCCTTATTTACTTTTCCGCTTCCTGATAAAACGGGGAAAGGTGGGCTAAAATTTATTCATGGTAACTCATTTTCCACTATTTCAGATATAAGTAAGTTTTCTTTTTTAAAATGGAAAGGAGATATAGATTTAAGAAGTGGTTGGACGCCTTCGAGCATTGATTCATCAATTACACCCAATAACACTATTGTTTTTTTCTATCTTGATAATGAAACTGTCACAGTTCATAAGGACTTCGATGGTGTTTACCGTCTTTATAGTTCTGGGCTTGGAGAATATTATGGGGTCGTAAAAGCAAAAGTGATTATATTCGGCGATGGTGGAATAAAAAAATCCAGAGCTGGAGTTAGAGTCCACAACCCAAAAACAAAAGAAATTGTTTTTGATTCTGCTAATGAAATAATGGTTTCACCAAAGGTAATCACAATGGTGAACAAAGGTCTTGGAGAGTACACGACAGTTCCTGGTGTGGCGAGACCTATGATAACTCCGACACAAATTGGTGGAGAGTATTATGCAGGATGGTTTGGTTCTATTGGCGTTAATTCGAATGGCACTCAAATAGCCCCTCAGCGAGGGCGTTCTTACTATGTAAGAGCTTCACATGGTCCTCATTGGTTGGAAATAAAAGAAATTCCTGTCATGGTTTTGGATGCGGAAAATTATTTCAATTTTTAGAGAAAGAGGTATAAATGGGATATCGCATAGGTACGGTTAATGTAGTTTCAGGTAGCACCAAAGTAATTGGTGTAGGCACTGAGTGGGCAGATCTCAAAAACGGTGTTATGCCTGGTTTTCCGTTCAAAGGACCAAATGGCTTAATATATGAGATTAAGTCGATTGAAAGTAATACGGGGATGACACTGAATGAAGCCTATACGGGGCCCACAGCATCTGGCCAGTCGTATTCAATCCTTACAACCTATCAGGGGGATTTATCCCAGTTTGCAGCCCAATTTAATGCACTGCTGACATACTATCGTTTGACACGTAACCAGATGATGTCGGTTCTGACTGGCACGGAAGAGGTGCAGGTTACCAGTGATGACGGATCAATTATTACCGTTCGTTCGCTACAGGAAATGAATGCTGTACTGAATGGGAAGGTAACAGGGGTTAAGCAAACAGGCCCGTTTGACGCAACAGCAGGCTCACTATTGATAAACGGGGCATGGGGTTGGGGTGGGTTAGGTCAAACCTTTAACTCGGACGACGCTGCGCTGTTGGTTTCAGCTAGAAACGCTGCTTTTGGTAGCAGGGTTTTTAGAAATGACACCGTAAGTGCCTACTCTAAACAATATGCGCCGTCGCTCATGCTTAAGACTGGCGATACCTGGGCGATAGTGTCGGTCGGATATACGGTGTCCGGCGTATCCGGTGGTATTAGAATTGCGGCGGGTACTAATTCAGGCTCTGCAACAACCGTGCATGAATTATGGACAGATAAAAACCTTACTCCCTCAGACATGTATGGTTCTCGCGGAACCTTGGGAACTGCTGACCTTGATACAATATTCGGGCCAAACTACCGTGGAGTATGGGATCAAGGCTCAACGGCTAATGCCACAGTAGCCAGAAATTACCCAATAAACAGCGCTGGCAGTCTTGAGGTTATTTACAATGCCGCTAATGGCGTTGGTGTTATTCAGCGCTATACAACACACGCCAGCAATAGAGTATTTGTGCGCTATAAGGCTCGCGATTTGCCCGGAGATACATGGTCTGCATGGGTTGAGCAGTGGACAAGCGGCAATCTTGTTAAACAATCTCAATATGTTAGCACATCGGGGGATGTGCTAATTTCCGGTCTTGCCGGGGGAATTGGCAGGGACTCGTCACAAACAGTACCTGATGCAACACTTGCATCCAATTTTAGAGCTAACGGCGCATGGTATGTTCGCAGCAGTCAGCAGTCAGATGTTCCTGCCAATGGGTATTTGTATAATATTTTTGGCAACCCATCCAATACATATGGTTCTCAGTTATTTATCGGCCCTAACAATGCCACTCCGTCATTTCAGTATCGGACGATAGAAGGAAACGCTGTCGGGAATTGGCATGAACTGGCGACACTTGATACAGCGCAGACATTTACAGGACAAAAAACTTTTTCTGCGTCAATGAACGTTGCTACAGGTTCAGCAACTGGAGGTCTTGAAATAGGTTCCTTGTCCGCTGCTGGAAACTCTTTTATTGATTTTCATACAAGCGGCAACAATAACGATTATGATGTAAGAATATTGGCTGGCGGTGGAGCGGCTGCAATTGGTCAAGGCACAATGAATATCAATGCAGCAAACTTACAATGGAACGGTAATGCTGTAATAGACGCCGCAACCGCACAAACAATCGCTGGGGCTAAGGTGTTTACGGCTTACCCGGAGGTTAGAGGCTCAACTCCGGTTTTCAGACTCCAAGCAACCGCTATCGCGGAATCCATAGTCGGACGACACATTGAGGTTGCGAATATCGCCGGGGTTCCACGGCTTTACCTCAAGGCAGGTAGCGGCGGCTCACCTATATCAGCAGGTGAGAAGGTGATTTCGTTCCCCACCACTGCTACAGGCACAGTGTTAGTTACTGGAAATAACGCCGTAGTCGACTCCAACGGCTTCTGGAAAACCGCCTCCCCGGTTGTGAAGCTGTTTGCAGACGGCACCAGCGAACTCACCAGCGAAGCCGAAGGCATTACCACCGAACGCCTGAGCGAAGGCGTTTACCGTATTGCCGGCTGTTTGGGCCTGAATGCCGATCGCGCCTGGGGTGGTGATGACGGCGGTATCGATGTGCCGATGTGCCGCAATAAGTTACCGCGCCTGTGGGTGGACTATGGCGGCGATGAGGGCAGTGCGCAGATAAACCCGGATGGCTCTATCGTTATTCGTACCTATCATCGGCCACACCCGGATGCGCCGGTGTTCGCACGTAATGAAATTGAAGGCTACGCCAACGGCGATCCGATCGATATTCCGCACGACACCTTTATCTCGGTACGGGTACAGATGCCAGCGGTTGAGGCACAGGAGGCGGTGGTTGAAACGGTGCCCAATGCGGTTGAAAGCGACGTCGTTTTGGAAACCTCAACGCCAGTGTGAATAACCCCCAGGTCGGTCAGCGATGGCCGACCTGACTGGGCTTCGCGCATAATCCCTAAACGTGAAATTTTTTCTCACAGCGTTGATAGTCACACGCCGTGAGCCTAAAGGTGTTTTTTTAACCCCATAAAAATCAATCGATAAGCATTACTCTGCGCTTCCTGCCCCGCTTTTATTCCATTACGGAACTTATCATTCCAATTCGGCATTTCATAACCCTTCCTACAGCACCGTATAGTCTACTTATCCAATTTTTAACTTTGTTAAGGCGATTGTGAACTATCTCCCTTTGTTCGCTGACGTGAAGCAGCGTGTGGTGTTGGTGGTCGGCGGTGGTGAGGTAGCAACGCGCAAGATTGATTTGCTGTTGCGTGCGGGTGCCGACGTGCATGTGGTGGCCAAAGCCCTGACAGAGCCGCTTTTGGAAAAGCACCACGCCGGTCAATTGCGCTGGCTGGCGCAGGAATTCTCCCCTGATCAGGTGGATAAGGTCTTTCTGGTGATCGCCGCTACCGATGATGTGGCGTTGAACGCGGCGGTGTCTGAAGCGGCGCAGCAGCGCTATCGCTTGGTTAACGTGGTGGATGACCAGCCTAAATGCTCATTTATTTTTCCGTCTATTGTCGATCGCTCGCCGCTGGTGGTGGCGATTTCGTCGGGCGGACAAGCGCCAGTGTTGGCGCGTTTACTGCGCGAGAAGCTGGAAGCATTGCTGCCTGCCAGTTTGGGCGATATGGCCCGAGTGGCTGGGGAATGGCGCGATCGCGTCAAAGAGCGGTTTCATTCGATGCGTGCGCGCCGTCAGTTTTGGGAACGGCTGTTTAATAGCCCTTTTGCTGACCAGATGGCTGCCGGGCAACAGACGGTGGCAGAAGAAACCTTGCGCCAGCAGTTGGAGCAACCTCAGCAGGTGCAGGGGGATGTGGCGCTGGTGGGCGCGGGACCGGGGGATGCCGGTTTGTTGACCCTGCGGGGGTTACAACTGATTCAACTGGCGGACGTGGTGCTCTATGACCATCTGGTGAGCCCGGAAGTGCTGGAATTGGTGCGTCGCGATGCGGAAAAAATCTGTGTCGGCAAGCGCGCCTCCTCGCACTCGTTGCCGCAGGGGGAGATCAACCGTCTGCTGTTTACGCTGGCATCGAGCGGTAAACGGGTGGTGCGCCTGAAAGGCGGCGATCCGTTCATCTTTGGGCGCGGCGGTGAGGAAGTGCAATACCTGGCAAAAGCGGGCATTCCTTTTCAAATCGTCCCGGGGATCACGGCGGCGGCGGGTGTAACCGCCTATGCCGGTATCCCGCTTACCCACCGCGATTACGCACAAAGCGTGTTGTTTATTACCGGGCACTGCCGTCCAGACGGTGAAGCGCTCGATTGGTCCACGCTGGCGCGCGGGCGTCAGACGCTCGCTATCTATATGGGCACGGTGAAAGCGGCGGAAATCAGCCAGCAGCTGATCGCCCACGGGCGTGCACCGGATACGCCGGTGGCGGTGATTAGCCGTGGTACGCGATCGGATCAGTCCGTGAACATCGGCACGTTGGCGGAGTTGGACGCGTTGGCGCACCAGGCACCGACGCCGGCACTATTGGTGATTGGCGAGGTGGTTGCACTGCACCATCAGCTCGCCTGGTTTGGTCTTCAGGCGCAGGAGGCCGGGCAAACCGGACGTTCTGCGCTCGTGAATTTGGCTTGAGGAAGGGTTATGGACGAGAAACGACTGACGCACCTGCGACAGCTTGAAGCGGAAAGCATACATATCATTCGTGAAGTGGCGGCAGAATTCAGTAATCCGGTGATGATGTACTCCATCGGCAAAGATTCTTCCGTGATGCTGCATCTGGCGCGCAAGGCATTCTACCCCGGCACCTTGCCCTTTCCACTGCTGCATGTGGATACCGGGTGGAAGTTTCGCGAGATGTACACCTTCCGCGATCGCACGGCGAAAGCCTACGGCTGCGAACTGCTGGTGCACCGTAACCCACAGGGCGAGGCGTTGGGCATTAACCCGTTCGTACACGGCAGCGCCAAGCATACCGATATCATGAAAACCGAAGGGTTGAAGCAGGCGCTGGATAAATACGGCTTTGATGCCGCGTTCGGCGGGGCGCGGCGTGACGAAGAGAAGTCCCGCGCCAAAGAGCGTATCTACTCCTTCCGCGACCGTTTTCATCGCTGGGATCCGAAAAATCAGCGCCCAGAGCTGTGGCATAACTACAACGGCCAGATTAACAAAGGGGAAAGCATTCGCGTGTTCCCGCTCTCCAACTGGACGGAACTGGATATTTGGCAATACATCTATCTGGAAAATATCGATATTGTGCCGCTCTATCTGGCTGCTCCGCGCCCGGTGCTGGAACGCGATGGCATGTTGCTGATGGTGGATGACGATCGTATCGATCTGCAACCGGGCGAAGTGATTGAGCAACGCATGGTGCGCTTCCGTACCCTCGGTTGCTGGCCGTTGACCGGCGCGGTGGAATCACAGGCGCAGACGCTGCCGGAAATCATTGAAGAAATGCTTGTCTCGACCACCAGCGAACGGCAAGGGCGCGTCATTGACCGGGATCAGGCCGGCTCGATGGAACTGAAAAAGCGTCAAGGGTACTTTTAAGGAATCGTCAAATGAACCAAAGCATTGCACAACAGATTGCCGAACAGGGCGGTGTCGAAGCCTATTTGCACGCGCAGCAGCATAAAAGTTTACTGCGTTTTCTGACCTGCGGCAGCGTGGACGACGGTAAAAGTACGTTGATTGGCCGTTTGCTGCACGATACGCGTCAGATCTACGAAGATCAGCTGTCTACGTTACACAACGACAGCAAGCGGTTAGGCACGCAAGGGGAGAAGCTGGATCTGGCGTTGCTGGTGGACGGTTTGCAGGCCGAGCGTGAGCAGGGTATTACCATCGATGTGGCCTACCGCTATTTCTCTACGGAAAGACGTAAATTTATTATTGCCGATACCCCCGGTCATGAGCAGTACACCCGTAACATGGCGACCGGCGCCTCAACTTGCGATCTGGCTATCCTGTTGATCGATGCGCGCAAAGGCGTACTGGATCAAACCCGCCGTCATAGCTTTATTGCCACGCTGCTCGGCATTCGCCATCTGGTGGTGGCAGTGAACAAAATGGATCTGGTGGACTATCAGCAAACGGTATTTGAGCAGTTCAAGCAGGATTACCTCGATTTTGCCCAACAGCTACCGTCATCGCTACAAGTGACCTTCGTGCCTATCTCCGCGTTAGATGGGGATAACGTGGCGACGCCAAGCACCACCATGCCGTGGTACAGCGGCCCGACGTTGTTGGACGTGCTGGAAACGGTTGACGTTACGCGCGAGAGCGATACGCAGCCGATGCGTTTCCCGGTGCAGTATGTGAATCGGCCTAATCTGGATTTTCGCGGTTATGCCGGAACGCTGGCCTCCGGTGTGGTGCAGGTTGGGCAGCGCGTGAGGGTGCTGCCGTCTGGCGTGACCTCCTCCGTGGCGCGCATCGTCACCTTTGATGGCGATCTGCAACAGGCGCACGCGGGGGAAGCGATCACGCTGGTGTTGGCCGATGAGGTGGATATCAGCCGTGGCGATCTGTTGGTGCCGGAAGCGGATAATCTGCGTGCGGTGCAGTATGCACAGGTTGATGTGGTGTGGATGGCGGAGCAACCGTTGGTGTCGGGACACAGCTACGACATCAAGGTCGCGGGCAAGAAAACCCGTGCGCGGGTAGACAATATTCAGTATCAGGTCGAGATCAATTCGCTGACGCAGCGCGTCACAGAAAGTTTGCCGTTGAACGGCATTGGCCTGGTGGATTTGACCTTTGATGAGCCGCTGTTGCTCGAACCCTATCAACAAAATGCTACCACCGGCGGTATGATTTTTATCGACAGACTGAGCAACGTGACCGTCGGTGCCGGGCTGGTACGCGAGGCAATTGCGCAGGTGACGCAGGAACCGTCCGCCTACAGTGCGTTTGAGCTGGAGTTGAATGCGCTGGTGCGCCGCCACTTCCCGCACTGGGGTGCGCGCGATCTGCTGGGAGGGAAGTAGCATGGCGTTGCCTCCAGCAGAGAAGCACCAGGCCGTTGATGGCAATCGCGATGACACTATTTATGATGAAAACAGTCATGATGAAAACAGTCATGATGAAAACAGTCATGATGAAAACAGTCGTGATGAAAACATTGTCTGGCACGATCACCCGGTGGCACGCCGCGATCGGGAGCGGTTGCACCGCCACCAAGGGGCCGTTATCTGGTTCACAGGCCTGTCGGGGTCGGGAAAGTCCACGCTGGCAGGACAACTGGAACAGCGCTTGCACCAACTCGGCGTCAGCACCTATTTGCTTGATGGCGACAATGTGCGCCACGGGCTGTGCCGCGATCTGGGTTTTTCCGATGCCGATCGGCGCGAGAATATCCGGCGTGTGGGCGAAGTGGCCAGCCTGATGGTGGATGCCGGGCTGGTGGTATTGACGGCGTTTATTTCGCCCCACCGCGCGGAGCGCCAGCTGGTGCGTGAATCGCTGCCGGAAGGAAAGTTTATCGAAGTGTTTGTCGATACCCCGTTGGTCGTATGCGAAGCGCGCGATCCTAAAGGATTGTATAAGAAAGCACGTGCCGGCACGCTGACCAATTTTACCGGTATCGATGCCGTGTATGAGCCGCCACACACGCCTGAACTGCGCTTGGAAGGTGAACAATTGGTAACAAATTTGACCGATCAGTTATTAGATCTGCTGCACAGTCGAGCTATTATCAAAGTCTGATTGGCTCTGTCAGGTGTCACCGCCTTTCGCGGTGGGGCGGAGTGTCACAGGGTAGACTATGCAGAACGTAACGCAGTTATCGGTGAGTAAAAGACGTGTGGTGCGTGAAGATGAACGCACCTACCCGTCTATGGGCGCTATCGCCGGTTTTTCTTTCTACTGGCTGGCCTTTGTGGTGCCCATTTTGGTTTATGGCACCAATACCACGTTATTCTTCATGCTCTACACCTGGCCGTTTTTTCTGGGGCTGATGCCTGCGTCGGTGCTGATTGGCGTTTTTTTCAGTGTGATATTCAAAGGCAACATGACGCTGATGGTGTTGTGTAGCGGTGCGGTGATTGTCTGCCTTTTCTGGCTGGTGTTTTCGCTGATCACTGGGTGGTGAGAAGCGGCGCGCGCATCGCGCACGCCAGTGCGGTGTTAAAGAACTTTACTGAGAAATGCTTGAGTGCGCGGGTTGGTCGGTGCCGTAAACAGTGCTTCCGGCGCTCCCTCTTCTTGAATAATTCCCTGATCGATAAAAATGATACGGTCTGCGACTTCACGGGCAAATGCCATTTCGTGAGTCACTATCACCATGGTCATTCCCTCTGTTGCCAGCGTTTTCATGACCGACAGCACCTCGCCTACCAGCTCTGGGTCAAGCGCCGAAGTGGGTTCATCAAACAGCATAATGGCCGGTTCCATCGCTAATGCGCGGGCAATGGCGACGCGCTGTTGTTGTCCGCCAGAAAGGCTATTGGGCCAGGCGTCCACTTTATCCAGCAGGCCAACTTTTTCTAACAGCTGATGGGCGCGTTCAACCGCCTGAGCGCGGGAAAGCTTTTTCACGTCCATCGGGGCCATGATCATGTTTTCCAACACCGTCATGTGCGGAAACAGATTGAAGCGCTGAAAGACCATACCTACGCTTTCACGTAACCGGTTGAGATCGGTTTTGGGGTTATGCAACGCAAATCCGTTGACGGTGATTTCACCACCGGTCGGCGTTTCCAGCGCATTCAAACAGCGCAGGAACGTGCTTTTTCCCGAACCGGAAGGGCCGATCATGCAGATCACTTCCTGTGGTGCGATAGTGCAACTGATACCGCGCAGGACGTGGGTATCCCCAAAATGTTTTTGCAAATTATTAACGTGAATCACTTTTGCTTAACCTTATTTCCATCTGCCGCACCAGAACCGAGAGCAGGAAAGTGATGACCCAATAAACCAGGGAAATGGTCAAATAGGGTTCCCAATAGGTGGCATAGGCGCCTGACACTGTACGTGCCGCATAGGCGAGATCGGCCAGCCCAATCGCAGAAGCGAGTGATGAATCTTTGACGATGGCGATAGCATTGTTGCCGAGCGGCGGCAGCATGCGACGAAATGCCTGAGGAAGAATGACTTTGCGCATGGTGCGGCCGTAGCTCATGCCCAATGAACGCGATGCTTCCATCTGCCCACGATCAATAGATTGAATGCCAGCACGGAAAATTTCGGACACATAGGCACCGGCATTCAGGGTGATTGCCACGATACACGATAGGAAGGCACCGTAGTCGGCACGTAGCATGCGTGCGAAATCCGCTGACATCAGCCCACCGCTGACGAATAAACCGTCGCGCGGATTAATAAGCAATGGAATCAGTGCAAAATGCACCACCATAATCTGAACGAAAAGCGGCGTACCGCGCAACGCGCTGACATAAATACGTACAGGCCACTGTACGCCATAGTGTAAAATCCACTTCCAGGGGCCGTGCGGTGCTTGCGCCAGGCGGCCTAATCCGAGCGTCAGCCCCCAGCAGGTCCCCAAAATAACGCAGATAAGCGTACATTTTATTGTCATCCAGGCCCCTTCCATAAACAACGGGGCATATTCCTGAATGATTTCCCAACGAAATCCCATCGCGTGCGGTCCTTTTTGGTGTCATAGGCGAGGTGATAAAGCGCCTCTGTCATTTACGCGTCATTGACTCGCGTCGTGACAGAGGCCTTGAATGCAAGACACGCCGAGTCAGCGTGCAAACCGCGGTTTACTGAGCAGGCAGGGCAGGAACGTCGTTATCAAACCATTTCTGATAGATTTGCGCATAGGTGCCATCGGCAACAATCTTTTTCAGGCCAGCGTTGATTTTACCCAGCAGTGCATCGTTGCCTTTAGCAACGGCGATGCCAAAGTATTGACGCTGAAATTTGGCATCGGACACCAGTTTAAACTGCTTCTCCGGGTGGGTTTTGATGTAGAACTTGATCACACCCACATCACCGACGGCGGCACCGATACCGTCTTCATAAAGCTCTTGCAACATCAGCGGCGTGTTGTCGAAACGCTTGATGGCCGTGCTGTTTTTTCCCAGCACGTCAGAAACCACCACGTCGCCGGTGCTGGAGTTCACCACACCGACTTTATTGTCTTTCAGATCAGCAATGGCGCCAATGCTGGAGCCTTTTGGCGTCACGATTGACTGTTCTGCCGGGAAGTACGGAGAAGAGAAATCGACCATCTGTTTACGTTTGTCGGTAATGGTGATCCCGGAAATAATGATATCGCGATCGCCGGAATTCAGCGTAGCGAAGATCCCTTCCCACGGCGTGTTGACCAGTTTGATGGAGAAATTTTCCGCCTTGGCGATCGCTTTAATGATGTCGATATCAAAGCCTTCCAACTCTTTCTGCGCGTTTTCAAATTCAAAAGGACGATAGGTACCGCCAGCGCCCACCACATAGGTTGGTTCTGCCGCCACGATAGACGTGGAAAATGCTGCCGCGAATAGCGTGCCAGCGAACAAAAAGGGTTTGAACATGTTATCTCCTGGATCAAAGTGTGGCAGATGAATCATCTGTTTTATGCATTTTATTTTCATAAAAATACACAGGTCGACCTAAAGGTTCAACTTATTCGCGGGTAAAAGTCCCGCCTGCCTTCTGCCATTATGGATTCATCACCCCGTATTTCCGGTAAAATGCAAATGAATAGCTATCCTGATTATTGGGTGCTTTACGGCGTTGAAAGCGCCTCTGTGTGCTAATCCGCCCTGATAATATGGAGTCGAAGGCAAAGTTATGGGATGATTAGGCGGTTTTTCAGGGGGCGGGATGGGAAAGCTAACGCTGTTATTATTGGTTTTGCTCGGTTGGCTGCAATATTCGCTGTGGCTGGGTAAAAATGGCATTCATGACTATGTTCGGGTTAAAGACGACGTGGCTGTCCAACAGGGCAACAACGGTAAGCTCAAAGCCCGGAACGAACAGCTGTTTGCTGAAATCGACGATCTCAACGGTGGACAAGAAGCCATTGAAGAGCGTGCGCGCAATGAACTGGGCATGATTAAACCGGGTGAGAGCTTCTATCGTCTGGTGCCGGATCAATCCGGTCGCCGCGCGGCGACAGCGTCTTCATCGGCGAATTCTGGTGCGTCCAGCTCCCTGTCGTCTTCCAACCCTATGATGTCACGTTAACCCATGTCTGAACCGCTGGTTTCCTTACCTGAGGTTGTCGCCGTTCTCCCCGCTGCCGGAAACGGTAGCAGAATGGCGTGCGACTGCCCAAAACAATATCTCACCCTTCATGGTAAAACACTGCTGGAACACACGCTGGCTGCGCTGTTTCGGCATCCGCACATTCAGCGTGCCGTGGTGGTTATCAGCCCCGACGATTGGCGCTTTGCCGCCTTGCCGCTGGCACAAGACCCGCGTATCAGCGTGGTGTTCGGCGGCAAACAGCGGGCTGATTCGGTGCTGGCCGGTTTGCGTGCGGTTAATGATGCGCCTTGGGTGCTGGTGCATGATGCTGCCCGTCCGTGCTTGCATCTTCAGGATCTCGACAACCTGTTACAGCTTATCCGGCACTGCGACGTGGGCGGCATTCTTGCTGCACCGGTGCGAGATACCATGAAGCGTAGTCAGGGTGAGGCGATTGAGCACACGGTTGATCGCCGCGATTTATGGCACGCCTTGACGCCGCAACTGTTTCCACGGTTATTATTGCAAGATTGCCTGGCGCGCGCGTTACAACAAGGGGCTGTCGTGACCGATGAAGCGTCGGCGCTGGAATATTGTGGCTATCATCCACACATTGTTGCCGGGCGTGCTGATAATATTAAAGTAACGCGCCCTGAGGATTTGGCACTGGCCGAGTTCTACCTGGCTCGATTGGCACCGCCAAGCGTGTGATGTACCCTTCATCGGTTTCATAACCATTTGCTAATCAAGGAGAATAACCCCATGCGTATTGGTCACGGTTTTGATGTCCACAAACTGGGCGGCGAAGGCCCATTGGTGATCGGTGGGGTTCGTATTCCTTACCCTCAGGGATTGTTAGCGCATTCTGATGGTGATGTATTGCTGCATGCCGTAACCGATGCGCTGCTTGGCGCGGCGGCGCTAGGCGATATTGGTAAACTGTTTCCTGACACCGATCCCGCCTACAAAGGCGCGGATAGCCGCGAACTGCTGCGTCAAGCGTGGCAGCAAATACAGGAAAAGGGCTATCGACTGGGCAATCTGGATGTCACTATCATTGCGCAAGCGCCGAAAATGGCCCCGCACATTCCGCAAATGCGGGTGAATCTGGCAGAAGATCTTCACTGCCATATGGATGACGTTAACGTCAAAGCCACCACCACGGAACAACTCGGGTTTACCGGCCGTGGAGAAGGGATTGCCTGCGAAGCGGTTGCGCTGTTAGTGAAAGATGAACGGAGTGAAGTGGTCGCATGGTAATGCAGCAAGAACCCGCTACGCTCAACATGGAAAGCCTGTTCTGGTTGCATGGTGAACCGCAGGCGACAGGGACGCTCAAAGCCACCGCCGATGATTTCCGTGTGGTGGAAGATCTGGGGTTTGCACCGGACGGCGATGGCGAACATCTGCTGGTTCAGGTACGTAAACGTGGCTGCAACACCTCCTTTGTCGCGGAGGCGTTGGCGAAATTTGCCCGTATTCCCGCGCGTGCCGTGAGCTATGCTGGCTTGAAAGACCGGCATGCGGTGACGGAGCAGTGGTTTTGCCTGCATGTGCCGGGCAAAGTGTTACCCGATTTATCCGCTTTTGTGCTTGAAGGGTGTGAAATCCTTAGCAGTGCACGCCATCGGCGCAAACTGCGTATCGGTGCGTTGCGCGGCAATCAGTTTACGTTGACGCTGCGCGCTATCAGCGACCGTGCGGCCGTTGATGCGCGGTTAGTCGCGATTGCCGAACAGGGTGTGCCGAACTATTTTGGCAGTCAGCGTTTTGGTCGCGGTGGCAATAACCTGATTCAGGCGGTGCGTTGGGCCAGAGACGAGATTCGTGTCAGTGAGCGCAGTAAACGCAGCTTCTATCTGTCGGCCAGCCGTAGCGCGCTGTTCAATCTCATCGTGAGCCAACGTTTGAGTCAAGGCTTGGCAACGCAGGTGCTGGCGGGCGATGCATTGCAACTGGCCGGGCGCGGCAGTTGGTTTGTGGCAAATGACGACGAAGTGACCGAATTGCAAACGCGCGTTGATAAGCGTGAGCTGTGCGTGACGGCACCGCTGCCCGGTGACGGCGATCCGGGCACTCAGGGTGACGCGTTGGCGTTTGAACAACGCTGCCTGGCGGGGCACGAGACGCTGCTTGGACTGCTGCGTCGTGAACGGGTGGAGGTCGCGCGCCGTGCCGCGCTGCTCTATCCGCAGCAGATGCGCTGGTCTTGGCTGGATGATGCGTCGGTCACGCTGGATTTCTGGCTGCCGGCAGGCAGTTTTGCCACCAGCGTTGTGCGTGAACTGATTACGCCGCTTGAGCAGATGGATATCGCTGATTGAAACCCAGTGTCTGATATAGCAACGATGTCGTCGCTATACAATTCCTGTATGCAGTACTTATATAGAGTACCTAGGTAATAAGGGTGCGAACTCACGGCAAGGCATTGCCGTTATAGAGTAAAGGCATGAAGACGTTAATCACGACTGAGGCTGACGGGATAGGGTGAACAAACGCATGCAAACGATGCTGACACTGCTGCGTCAGCAGGGCATTCATGACGAGCGATTGCTTAAGGCCATCGAGGCTGTGCCGCGTGAGCGTTTTGTCGACGAAGCCTTTGAGCATAAGGCTTATGAAAATACCGCGTTGCCAATAGGCTCCGGTCAAACCATCTCTCAGCCTTATATGGTTGCCCGCATGACGGACCTGTTGCAATTGACCCCTGCGTCTCGCGTGCTCGAAATTGGCACCGGTTCCGGCTACCAAACGGCGGTTTTGGCGCATTTGGTCAAGCAGGTTTTTTCCGTTGAACGTATCAAAGGGCTGCAATGGCAGGCGAAACGGCGTTTGAAGCAACTGGACCTGCACAATGTTTCCACCCGGCACGGCGATGGCTGGCAAGGCTGGCCGTCACGCGGCCCGTTCGATGCCATTATTGTAACGGCGGCGGCACCTGAAATTCCGAATGCGCTGATAGCGCAACTGGATGAAGGGGGCATTATGGTGCTCCCGGTGGGAGAACAGTCGCAAACGTTGCAGCGCATACAACGTCACGGTGGAGAATTTGTGGTTAATACCATTGAAACGGTTAAATTTGTTCCACTGGTCAAAGGCGAACTAGCCTGATACCTTTGCAAACACGTTTATGGGTATCAGTCATTTACGATTTATTTCAATAGAACGTAGTTCAATACAACCCTGTCATAGTGAGAACATGTTGATATTGTTAGCATTGGATAAATGCCAATACGGTGACGACAGGGCCGTCTTTGAGCGGTTTGATTATTGAGTATTACGGTTATAGGGGAGCAAGACGCATGGGAAGCCAAACGAGAACACTGCGTCAGATGGCGGCGTGCACGGCAATTATTCTGGGGTTGGCGGGGTGCTCCAATAACGACAGTAAACCTGCGCCAATCAGCAGCGTAGGCGGTCAGGGCAATAGCAGCAGCCGCGGTGGCATGCTCGCGACTGCGCCTTCGAACATATCATCTTCTGGCGATGCGCCGATCACCACGCGCGATGGCCGCATTGTTTACAACCGTAGCTATAACGCCATTCCTAAAGGTAGCTATGGCGGCAGCACCTATACGGTAAAACGGGGCGATACGTTGTTCTACATCGCCTGGATTACCGGCAGTGATTATCGTGAGTTGGCGCAACGCAACAACGTGCCTGAGCCTTATAGCCTGAACGTTGGTCAGGTGCTTCAGGTGAGTGACGGTTCCTCCTCCGCGCCAGTGAGCAGCGGATCGACCGGTGGCGGGCGCATGCTGGCAGGTGGTACGGGCGGCAGCAGCGGCGGTATGCTGGCACCTTCTGATGCCACGCGTGGCGGTGTGCCTCAGCCGCCGTCAATGACGCAAATTCAAACAACGCAGGTTGATTCTCAGCCAACTAATGCGTATTCTGGAAATTCGGGTAAACAGAATGTAGGTAAGATGTTGCCTTCCACCGGGGCTGCCGTGACGGCTCCTGTGACCGCCCCCGCGGCTGTTGAAAGCAGTGCTCCTGCTGTCGGCAGCTGGCGTTGGCCTACCGAGGGGAAAGTCATAGATAGTTTCTCCGCGTCGGAGGGGGGAAACAAAGGGATTGATATCGCTGGCACTCGTGGGCAACCGATCATGGCGACCGCTTCAGGGCGCGTCGTTTATGCGGGCAACGCTTTACGCGGGTACGGTAATCTGATCATCATCAAACACGACGATGATTACCTGAGCGCCTATGCCCATAATGACTCTATGCTGGTCCGGGAACAACAAGAGGTCAAGGCGGGTCAACAGATCGCTACCATGGGTAGCACCGGAACCAGTTCAGTACGCTTGCATTTTGAAATTCGTTACAAGGGGAAATCCGTAAACCCGCTGCGTTACCTTCCGCAGCGATAAATCGGGCAGAGTATTTAGGTATTCTGCCAAGGGATCACGGGTAGGAGCCACTTATGAGCCAAAGCACGCTGAAAGTTAACGAGTTACATGATGATGCCGAGTTCGAGGAAAATGGACTTGATGTTTTTGACGAAAAGGCGCTAGCAGAGGAAGAAGCGGGAGATAATGAGGCATCCGACGATGAGTTGTTATCCCAAAGTGCAGCCCAGCGTGTGCTGGATGCTACACAACTCTATCTAGGAGAGATCGGTTACTCTCCGCTTCTGACCGCTGAAGAAGAAGTTTTTTTTGCCCGTAGAGCGCTGCGTGGTGATGTTTCATCGCGACGCCGTATGATTGAAAGTAACCTGCGACTGGTGGTGAAAATCGCTCGTCGCTACAACAATCGCGGTTTGGCGCTGTTGGATCTTATCGAAGAAGGTAATCTTGGTTTGATCCGTGCGGTTGAGAAGTTCGATCCCGAAAGGGGTTTCCGCTTTTCAACCTATGCCACATGGTGGATTCGCCAAACGATTGAACGGGCTATCATGAACCAAACCCGCACCATTCGTTTGCCTATCCATATCGTTAAAGAATTAAACGTTTATCTGCGTACTGCGCGTGAGCTTTCGCATAAGCTGGATCATGAGCCCAGTGCGGAAGAGATTGCTGAGCAGCTCGACAAACCTGTTGATGACGTAAATCGCATGTTGCGCTTGAACGAGCGTATCACATCGGTCGATACGCCATTGGGCGGGGACTCTGATAAAGCGCTGCTGGATATTCTGGCGGATGAAAAAAATAACGGACCAGAAGACACCACGCAAGACAACGATATGAAGCAAAATATCGTTAAATGGTTGTTCGAACTAAACGCTAAACAGCGTGAAGTGCTGGCTCGTCGTTTTGGGCTGCTGGGGTATGAAGCGGCAACGCTTGAAGACGTTGGTCGTGAAATTGGCTTGACCCGTGAACGCGTGCGCCAAATCCAGGTGGAAGGGCTGCGCCGTTTGCGTGAAATTTTGCAAGTACAGGGGCTGGATATTGAAGAGCTGTTCCGTGAATAACGAAGCAGAAGTGAATACCGTATTTGCACGTTGAGTCGACTATCAGTCAAATAAAAGAGGTGGGGAAAACCCCACCTCTTTTTTATGCTTTATTGCTGCGTATTAACGAACGGTATTGGCAGACAAAAAATCAACGATCTCGCTAACCTTGATCATCTTTTTCTCGCCGTCGCGACGATATTTATATTCAATCTCGGCGTTATCCAGATT
The DNA here is from genome assembly GCF_025962695.1 of Candidatus Symbiopectobacterium sp. NZEC135. Classification (NCBI taxonomy): domain Bacteria; kingdom Pseudomonadati; phylum Pseudomonadota; class Gammaproteobacteria; order Enterobacterales; family Enterobacteriaceae; genus Symbiopectobacterium; species Candidatus Symbiopectobacterium sp. NZEC135. The sequence goes on from NZ_JAGFPF010000029.1 coordinate 45,695, forward strand.
TCGATCGCCAATGACGATAGTGTGCGGTACGCCGATCAATTCCATATCCGCAAACATCACACCCGGGCGCTCTTTACGATCGTCGAGCAACACATCGATACCTTTGGCGCGCAGTTGCTGATAAATGTCTTCAGCCAGCTCTTTCACGCGGAACGATTTGTGCATGTTCATCGGCAGGATCGCCACCTGGAAGGGGGCGATAGCGTCATGCCAGATAATGCCACGATCGTCGTGGTTCTGTTCGATGGCGGCAGCCACCACGCGTGTCACCCCGATACCGTAGCAGCCCATGGTCAGGATCTGGTTACGACCATCTTCACCTTGTACGCTGGCTTGCAGCGCCTGAGAGTATTTGGTGCCCAGTTGGAAGATATGGCCCACTTCGATGCCGCGTTTGATTAACAGCGTGCCTTTCCCATCTGGGCTGGCATCGCCTTCAACCACGTTGCGGATATCTGCCACTTGCGGCAGTGCAACGTCACGCTCCCAGTTAATGCCAAAGAAGTGTTTGCCGTCCTGGTTTGCGCCTGCGCCGAAATCGCTCATTGCCGCGACGGTGCGATCGATAATCACCGGTATCGGCATATTGACCGGGCCGAGTGAGCCTGGACCTGCGCCAACGATGTCGCGAATTTCTGCTTCGGTAGCGAAGGTCAGCGGGCTGGCGACCTGCTCCAGTTTCTCCGCTTTCACTTCATTCAGCTCATGATCGCCGCGCACCAGCAGGGCAATCAGCTTGTGTCCGCTCTCTTGGGTTGCCTTCACCAGCAGCGTTTTAACCGTTTTTTCAATCGGCAGATTAAATTGTTCAACCAGTTCGGCGATGGTTTTGGCGTTGGGGGTATCAACCAAACGCATCTCTTCTTTCGCTTCGGCACGTCCCAGCGTGGGGGCAACGGCTTCAGCAAATTCGATATTAGCGGCGTACTCGGAGTCGGTAGAGAAAACGATGTCGTCTTCGCCGCTCTGCGCCAGCACCTGGAATTCGTGTGATGCGCTGCCACCGATGGAGCCGGTATCCGCCTGAACGGCGCGGAAGTTCAATCCCATGCGGCTAAATGCACGGCTATAGGCGTCGTACATCGCGTCATAGGTGACCTGCAACGATTCCTGCGAGGTATGGAACGAGTAGGCATCTTTCATGATGAATTCGCGAGAACGCATCACGCCGAAACGTGGGCGCACTTCATCGCGGAATTTGGTCTGGATCTGAAACAGGTTCAGCGGCAGCTGCTTATAAGAGCTCAGCTCATTACGCACCAGATCGGTAATCACTTCTTCATGCGTCGGACCGAGAACAAACGGACGGTCACCGCGATCGACAAAACGCAGCAATTCCGGGCCGTACTGTTCCCAGCGGCCACTCTCCTGCCACAGATCGGCGGGTTGTACCACGGGCATAGAAATCTCGATCGCACCGGCGTTGTTCATCTCTTCACGCACGATGTTTTCGACTTTCTTCAGAACCCGGTAGCCGGTCGGCAACCAGGTGTATAACCCGGAGGCCAGCTTGCGGATCATCCCGGCGCGTAGCATCAACTGATGGCTGATGACTTCCGCGTCGGCAGGCGTCTCCTTCAGAGTGGAGAGCAGATATTGGCTAGTACGCATGGTGTTTTAGTTCCGTCAGAACGCAAAGTAATGGGCACCAGTGTGCCCCAAAACAAGATGCAAAAGGCCATGTAGGCCCTTAAACACGGTAAAGTGGCTTAGTGTAACAGTGACTTTCCTTCGTCAAAAGTGTGCGGCGTGAATTTTATGGCGCGCAGGCCATGAATAACGATTCAATTTTCGCTTAGCGCGGTGCTGGCTCAAGGCTGAGCACTTCCGTCTGCATGGCTGTTACGCGCCAGCGCACGTTGAATTCCAGCAACAGGGCGGCGTAATCACGCGAGGCTTCGCCTTTGCGGTACGCCGGGCGCGGATCCTGATTCAACACCTGAGTGATAAAACGGCGCAGGTGCGGGTAAGTGGATTGATGTTGCACCAGTTGTTGCTCTGCCAGGGGAGAGAAATACACGGGCATCGCGGTGTCGGGTGCCTGTTGCGCAAAGCCGCCGATGGCATCAGGCACGCTCTCTGCAAACGGTAAATAGGGTTTGATATCAACCACCGGCGTACCATCGACCAGATCGAGGCTGCCCAACTGTAAGATAACGCTGTCGCCTGTGGTTTTTATCCCTTTCAATCGGACCAGCGACATACCGATGGGATTCGGGCGAAACGTGGAGCGGGTGGCGAAAACCCCCATACGCGCATTCCCGCCCAAACGGGGAGGGCGCACCGTGGGTCGCCAGCCCTGTTCCATGGTGTGGTGAAAAACAAATAACACCCAAATATGGCTGAATGCCTCCAGCCCACGTACCGCTTCTGGCTGGTGGTAGGGCGGCAGAAGATGCAGCTCTCCGTCGCCATCTTCAATCAGGCCGGGTTGCCGTGGCACGGCGAATTTTTCTTTATAAGGCGAACGGATAACGCCAATCTGATCGAAATGATAGGTGGTCATTGCCCGGCTTTATTGAGAAGAAATTTTCAGTGCAGTACCTTCACAAATGGCCTGCCGATAGCAGCCTGCAACGCCGCTGACAACCTGGCAGTTGTGAACCAGAACCGCATTGGCGCGCATCGCTGTTGCACGCGTTTGCATTCGGCGACGGGCATTCGCAACCGTTGCGGGCGTATCTTGCATGCTTGCCTGGCATACTGAGCCGGACACTTCGCCCATATCACGGAACGGTTTACCCACCAACTCCTCTGCATTGTTATACAGCACGGCGGTTGCCGGACGCGGAGCCGGTTTCACTTTGGCCGGTGCTTCGACAGCAGGTTCGATAACGGGCTGCGGCGCGGATGCCGTTTTGGGTTGCAGCAGCGAACATCCTGTTAATGACAGCGCTAAAAACACGAGCGGTATAGCACGCATAGCATTTCCTCTCTACTATTCTTCTTTTGAAGTGCGCTTATTGAAGCAAGCTACGACACAAATAACAAGACGGGCACCGAGGCCCGTCTTGAAATAATTGTCACTCGCGTATCGGGTGATATTACCAGCCTTTCACCGCGCCGCCGTTGAAAATCTTGTTGGCAGCTTCATAAACTTCGTCTGACTGGTAAGCCTGAACGAATTTCTTCACGTTAGCCGCGTCTTTGTTGTCTTCACGCGACACAATCAGGTTAACGTACGGAGAGTCTTTCTCTTCCACGAACAGACCGTCTTTGGTCGGTGTCAGGTTAATCTGGCTGGCATAAGTGGTGTTGATGATAGCCAGTGCGATTTGATCGTCATCCAGAGAACGCGGCAGTTGCGGTGCTTCCAGCTCGACCAGTTTCAGGTTTTTCGGGTTTTCAACCACGTCCAGCACGGTCGGCAGCAGACCAACGTTATCTTTCAGTTTGACCAGACCCTGTTTTTGCAGCAGCAGCAGGGAACGGCCCAGGTTGGTCGGATCGTTAGGCAGCGCAATTTGCGCCCCGTTTTGCAGCTCGTCTAATGATTTGATTTTTTTAGAGTAGCCAGCGATCGGATAGACAAAGCTATTGCCAACAGCAACCAGTTTGTAGCCACGGTCTTTGATCTGTTGGTCCAGATACGGTTTGTGCTGGAAGGCATTCAGGTCGATATCCCCTTTGCTCAGCGCTTCGTTTGGCAGCACGTAATCGTTAAAGGACACCAGTTCCACCGTCAGGCCATATTTGTCTTTAGCCACTTTCTGTGCAACTTCAGCAACTTGCTGCTCAGCACCTACAATAACGCCGACTTTGATGTGGTTCGGGTCTTTTTCTTCTTGTCCGCAGCCTGCCAGCGCCAGTGCACCCAGTAATGTACCCAATGCGGCGACGGTTTTAAATTTGATTGTCATTTCCTTAACCTCTGCATATTTAACGTTTTGCGGCTTGCCGTCAGCGGCATAGTCCGACGTGTAGTAAAACTTATTTATGAGTCACTGCCCGTACCGTGCGATCGCCTACGAATTGGATCAGGTAGACCAGAACAACCAGTAATATTAATACCGTATTCATGACTGTCGCGTTATAACCAATGTATCCATACTGATAACCAATTTGACCTAACCCTCCGGCACCGACTGCGCCCCCCATTGCAGAATAGCCTACCAGGGTGATAAGTGTGATGGTGGCGGCATTGATAAGACCGGGAAGTGCTTCTGGCAGCAGAATCTTACGAATGATTTGTAACGGCGTGGCACCCATAGCGCGCGCCGCCTCGATCAATCCACTGGAGATTTCCAGCAGGGCGTTTTCTACCATGCGCGCGATAAACGGCGCAGCGCCTACGGTCAATGGCACAATGGCTGCCTTCAGCCCGATAGAGGTGCCGACGATAGCGCGTGTGAACGGAATCATCCACACCAGTAAAATAATGAATGGAATAGAACGGAAAATATTCACTAACGCTGACAGTGTGCGATACAGCGGCGGATTGGCAACGATCTGGCCCGGACGGGTAATATAAAGCATTACGCCAACGGGTAATCCCAGCACGAAGCCAAAGAAGCCGGAAACAAATGTCATCACGACGGTTTCCCAAACGCCTTTCGCCATCAACCACATCATTGCTTCAGACATAGCCCAGCACCTCAACTTTCACATGGTGTTCCTGTAAAAACGCGATGGCGGCCACCGTGTCCTGTTCTTCGCCGTGCATCTCGGCCAGCATGATGCCAAATTTGACGCCGCCTGCGTAATCCATCTGCGCACTGATGATATTGTTATTGACGTTAAAGCGGCGCGCGATAGTTGAGAGTAACGGCGCATCGACGGATTGACCGGTAAACTCCAGCCGTAGCAGCGGGGTGTTCTGGTCGTTGTGCGGTGCGGCAATGAGTCGGGATTGGTAATCCTCGGGGATATCCAGATGCAGCGTAGACTGAATAAAGGTTTGTGCCAGAGGCGTTTTAGGGTGAGAGAACACTTCGCTGACCGTGTCCTGCTCAATCAATTGACCGCCACTGATCACTGCTACCTGATCGCAGATGCGTTTTACCACGTCCATTTCATGGGTGATCAGCAGGATGGTTATCCCTAAACGGCGATTAATGTCTTTGAGCAATTCGAGAATGGAACGCGTAGTTGCTGGGTCGAGCGCACTGGTGGCCTCATCACACAGCAGCACTTTGGGATTGCTGGCCAGCGCGCGAGCAATCGCAACGCGCTGCTTTTGCCCACCGGACAGATTTGCCGGGTAGGCATCGTGCTTGTCCGATAACCCCACCAGTTCGAGCAGTTCGTTGACGCGGCGGGTAATTTCGCTTTTCGGCGTCGTGTCCAGCTCAAGGGGCAGGGCCACGTTACCAAACACAGTACGTGACGCCAAAAGATTAAAGTGCTGGAAGATCATGCCAATCTGGCGACGTGCCTTGGTCAACTGCGCTTCGGACAGCGCCATCAAATCCTGGTCATCAACCAATATCTCACCGTGTGTCGGGCGCTCCAACAGATTTACACAGCGGATTAATGTACTTTTACCTGCACCGGATGCGCCGATAACGCCATAGATCTGCCCAGCAGGGACATACAGACTGACATTGTCCAGTGCTGTGATGGTCCGGCCTTTCTGCTGGAAAATTTTTGTAATGTTAGAAAGTTTAATCATCTTTATTTATCGTAAGTGCCTATCGCGGGATAGATCAACGTCTGCCGTATGCAGAATATTGTACGGATGTTAGGGCGTCTAGACGTCTAAGTCAATTTACTTTGTCGTTATGACGCATTCTCGCAACGTACAAAAACATGCGATACTAACGCGCAAATAACGCCATCAGGAGCACATAGCAGTGGCACAACCGATTCCAGCCGTTTTTCTCGATCGCGACGGCACGATTAATGTCGATCATGGTTACGTTCATGAGATCGATCAGTTTGAGTTTATTGATGGCGTTATCGACGCGATGAGTGAACTAAAGAAGAAAGGATTTGCACTGGTACTGGTGACTAACCAGTCCGGTATTGCGCGTGGCATGTTCAGTGAAGATGATTTCATGCACCTGACTGAGTGGATGGATTGGTCGCTGGCCGATCGCGGGGTTGATTTGGACGGCATCTATTTCTGCCCCCACCACGCAGAACACGGGCAAGGGGAATACCGTCAGGAGTGTGACTGCCGTAAACCCAAGCCGGGCATGTTCCTCTCAGCGCAGAGCTTCCTCAATATCGATATGGCCGCTTCTTATATGGTAGGTGATAAAGAAGAGGATATGCAGGCTGCCATTGCGGCGGGTGTCGGCACAAAAGTGTTGGTGCGTACCGGCAAGCCGATTACCGAGCAAGGCGAAGCGCTGGCTGATGTTGTGATTGATAGCCTGGCCGATTTGCCGCGCATTATCGAACAGCGTAAATGAGTAAAATCGGGCTTATCGGGCGGAATTTGAACAAACGGAAAAAAAGATGAAAAAAGGGGTTGTGTAAATTACTGGGATCCCTATAATGCGCCTCCGTTGACACGACACGAAGCGATTCAAGGCGAGGTCAGCAAGAGAAAAACGATTCACTTTCAAATGAAAATAATCGTTGACTCTTAAAGAGGAAAGCGTAGTATACGCCACCTCGCGATAGCAGGCTGTAAGCCGCATCGCAACGCTCTTTAACAATTAATCAGACAATCTGTGTGGGCACTCACAGGACTTTATCGTAAAGCCTACGGGCTTAAAAAATAAAAGTCTTGAAGAGTGAACAACAGTGAATTCATTACGAATGAACAGTCAACATTCTTTGAGCATCGCTTACCGTTGTTTGTAAAAACACGGCATAAGCAAATCAAACTTTAAATTGAAGAGTTTGATCATGGCTCAGATTGAACGCTGGCGGCAGGCCTAACACATGCAA